>NZ_JBLRWZ010000014.1:0-59972 GCF_047920995.1 Aliidiomarina sp. | reverse complement strand
GGTTCGGCGTAACAGGTTCCGAGCCAGGGCTGGATTTCACAAATTTTCTCCGCGAGTATCCTAATTTTATTATTCTTAGGATACCGCTCTCTGGGTTGTATATGCAAAACCCAAAGAGCGAAATTTGTTAAATAATTTAAACAACTTGTAATTGCTGCAGGCGTTGTTCGATATCTTGAATCTGCAAAGCCATAGAAAGCTGCCTCGCAAACGCACGAACAATTACCAAATCTGTATCCAAGAATGCGCGCTGGGCAACCGCGCTATCGGCATACAACACGGCAACCACTTCACGTTTATAGACAATAGGGAAGCAGAGCAACGCTTGAATTGAATTGCGCACAATACTTGCAGCTTCTGCAAGCAGTGGATTGTCGGTAATCGATGATAAAATCACCGGCTCACCAGTTGCAATTGCCTGAGCTATCGCAGTGCGACTACCAGTAAAGGATTCACCGCACATCCAACTTGGAAAACCAGAACATTCGCTAATATCGCCATCGTCATCAAGGAAAATAACCGCAGCGCGATCGCTTGATAAAATAGTGACCAAAGTTTCTGTGGCTGATTTTAATAAACTATTCAGTGCTGTTTCTTGAAACATTTGCTCTGCGGCCAAATTTAAGTATTGCTTTCGCCATTGGCGAAAACTACTTTCCGCGGTAATTTGCCGATGCTGTACGTGCTCAAGGCGGCACTTAATGCCGCCAATGGTAAGCTCAGCATGTCGCGACAACGCAACCGAACTAACGCGTTTGCCATTGGCAAAGCAACCATTTTGGCTGTTGTGATCATGCAACTCCCAAACCCCATTGCTATGGCTAATGCGGGCATGATACCGCGATACTTCATGCCCTTTGAGAATCACATCACAATCTTCCGAGCGGCCCATTAAGTACTCTTTACCTTCGAATAATACATGGCTTTGAGCCGGTTTTTCAGGATAAAAGAGCTGTAAACGTAATGGCATATAACTAACCCCTAGAGAAGTGAACTTGCGAGGGTGAAGCGTAAACTACGACCCTTAGTTAGGAGTTCACCTTGCACGTTTTCCAAATCACCCGTTGAACGCCAAACACCCGGCATTGTTGCATCATTGGCTGTTTCTAATTTGCGCAACATATTGTTCAAGTTAGACGCAGCTGAACGATAGCGGCCTTGCTGAACATGATCATTAATATTGCGGCTTAACGCTTGGATTTCTGCACCAAATTGATCTTCCATGCTAAATACATGGCTATACAGATAATGTGCTAAATCACGAGCTTTGGCAGCAGCAATCACATCTTGATCACGGTTATCAACCAACAAGATAAAATCTGAGAAGTGGCCGGTAGAACCACGAGCTCGCAAAGAGCCTGCCGCGGTTAACGTAGTGATGTCTTCGAACTGACCACCAGCATGCGAACGGAATAAACGAATGTTATCTGCATACTGAATGCTTTGCGTGTAGAGTTCAATTTCTGCTTCACCGCTGAACGAGAAACCCCGATCTTGGCGTGGTTGTACAGAAATTAATACTGGAAAACTGTTAACCGCAGACATCTGATAGCTATCAGGCAAGCGGTGAGTAATTTGTGGGTCATTTGGATCTAACGCACGAATACTAACTTTTACGTTACTTTCACTAAGACCAATAGCATGCGGGAAACGAATTGAAAGTTGCAAATCCATGCCGTTATCAAGCACAACATCAGCAGAAATCCGATTTTCAGCAAACTTAATCTCATTTGCATACGCTTGTTGCATTGCTAGTGGTTGAATGAGCAACGCAGCAGCAAAAGTAAAGCTTACGAGTTTTTTTAACATTGTCTTGTTCCTCTATGTAACCAAAATACCGAACCAAATGTGGTGTGGATCTGTTTTAAGCAAAAAACTCAAACAACGAGTAATATCACTTAGGTAAAAATGTAAATGGAATGTAAAGATTTATGGCGAGATAATGGCAAGAGATTTGCGGATTAGATATAGGGGTTTACCCTCTATTTATTGCAAAAGAGCCCATCTTGGGCTCTTTTCGGTACATTTCGCGACCTTAAGTGCATAATTAAGGTGGATTATGAGTACTTACAGCGGTTTTTGCGCTTTTAATAGCCAAGCAAACAGCTGTTCGTTGGCATTAAATTCACTCAGTTCACTTGTGGCCTGCGCTTGGCTAAAGCCTTTACTGATTTTCTTCGCACTTGCGGCAGTTAACGCGGCTTCGCCGTGGCTAACCAACCGCTGCTGATGATCTTGCAGCATATTAAACGAAATCATTAAATATTCTGCCGCCTGGGTGGCTTTCTCTGTAGTGTCTGCGTAGTTAATTAATTCCAGCACACGGCCAAAAATTTCATTTAGCCACACCCGATCTTCAGGCTTGTTATATTTTTCTTGTAGCTGCTGCATAATCCATTCAGTAGTGCGCTTTGATGCCAAACAAGCTTGGTTTTGCTGCCATTCTGCAAAGGTCATTTTTTCAAGCTGCATGGCCGCTAAACGTAAAAATAGATCGGCCTGCAAAAATAACGGCGTGCGATTTAAGATATGCTCAAAAATCTCTACACCTTGGCTGGCTTCTTTTACTAATTGCGCACGCTTGTTCTGCGCTATCGCAACAAACTTGCCGCCAGGCTTTAAAACTCGCAGTATTTCTTTGGTTGCCGCAGCGGTATCACCGTACTCAAGGCCGAATTGGCTTAATACACAATCCACCGATTCATCGGCAAAGGGTAGTTTAGCCATATCGGTATTGCCGTGAAATTGCACATTTTGCACACGTTGGGCAAGCTCTGGCTTATCTTTCAGTGCGGCTTCGGGATTAATCTCGGCGCTATCTATACCCTGTATCTGCCAATCTTTGCCATGTTTTTTGGCATATGCGGCTACTACTGCAGCAAGTGCACCATTACCACAGGCAAGATCAACAATAGTTGCTTGTTTGGGGAATTCACTTAATTCTTGTTCCCATAATGCGGTTAATTCCGGCTGATAGCTTGGATCTTTATCGCCTGCAGCAAAGCTGCTTAGAGTTTTAGAGTACTGCCAATGGTTGTTCCAATGCTTCATATTATTATTCTCTTTAAAGGTAAGATTTGTTTCTTGCCGAATTCGCTTTACACTGCTGGATAGCTTAACCTGCCACTTACACGAAATACACTAACGGAATTTAATAAAATGACCGACTTTCGTCAGCAAGCTCTGGATTACCATGCTCTTCCCACGCCCGGCAAAATTAGTATTGAACTTACTAAGCCAGCGGAAACCGCGCGTGATTTAGCTCTCGCATATAGCCCTGGTGTAGCCGAACCGGTTCGGGCAATTGCTGAGAATCCTGAAGATGTATATCGTTACACTGCGAAAGGCAACCTCGTTGCGGTGATTAGTAATGGCACTGCGATTTTAGGGCTTGGTAACCTAGGGCCGAGTGCCTCAAAGCCGGTTATGGAAGGCAAAGCTTTATTGTTTAAGCGCTTTGCCGGCCTAGATTCTATTGATATCGAAGTAACCCACCGCACAACGCAAGATTTTATCAATACCGTTGCCAACATTGCGGGTACGTTTGGCGGTATCAATTTAGAAGATATTAAAGCTCCAGAGTGCTTTGAGATTGAACAAGCACTGATCGAGCGTTGCGATATTCCAGTATTCCATGATGATCAGCATGGTACGGCCATTGTAACGGCAGCTGGTTTATTAAACGCCCTCGAAATTCAAGGTAAAAACATCAAAGATGTACAAATTGTGTGTTTAGGGGCCGGGGCAGCTGCCATTGCTTGTATGGAGCTGTTGATTAAGTGCGGCGCTCAGCGTGAGCACATCTACATGCTCGATTCTAAAGGTGTAATTCATACTCGCCGTACCGATTTAAATGAATATAAACAATTATTTGCCAACAACACGGATAAGCGCACGCTACAAGAAGTAATTAACGGCGCCGATGTATTTGTAGGTGTATCTGGCCCCAACTTACTTGGTGCAGACGATTTGGCATTAATGGCAGAGAACCCGGTAGTGTTTGCCTGCTCAAATCCAGATCCAGAAATAGATCCGGATATCGCGAATGCAGCGCGCGATGATTTAATTATGGCCACAGGCCGCTCTGATTATCCAAACCAAGTAAATAACGTGCTGTGTTTTCCATTTATTTTCCGTGGCGCACTTGATGTTCGCGCTAGCGCGATTAATGATGAAATGAAGCTAGCGGCTGTAAATGCCATTCGCTCGTTAGCAAAAGAGCCAGTGCCTGAAGTGGTTCTTACTGCTGCAGGTATTGATACACTTGAATTTGGCAGAAAATATATTATACCAAAACCGATGGACCCAAGATTATGTGGGCGAGTAGCACGCGCAGTGGCGTTAGCCGCCGTTGCATCAGGTGTGGCAAGGATTGATTTACCTGCCAACTATATGGAAGATCGTTCTTAGGTACACTATTTGAGGGCAACACGATGTTTATATCAAGCATGAAGCGTTTGCTAACCATGAGCGTATTACTGGCTACCGTAGTTGCGTTAAGCGCTTGCCAATCGGCTCCCGATGAAAACGGCGCCCGCGTGGAAATTAATTATAACCCAACTATTTTGCGGCCATTTCCAGATGACACCAGCATGCCAATGCGGCACTCCGGGCCAATTGATATTGAGTGGTATGATGAAGCGCTTAGCAAAGCTCATCGTGAGTTTGTGGCCGGGGGCAGCCGTTCCGATGATAAACCAGAGATTTTATTAGAGGCAGAGCGGCATTTGCGCCGAGCACTCAACCAGCCCGTACGTTTTGGTGTAACAGGCCATCGTTTATGGGTAGAGCCGCGCGGCTTAGATGTAAATTACCGCTTAGTGGCGGAAGCTTTCGCTGGAACAGGATTGTTTAAACGTGTGCAGGTAGGCCATTTGAGCTATCAATAACTGGCGGTAGCAAGTGTTGCCGTAACAGCAAAAACCAGAGCATATGCTCTGGTTTTTTATTGCTTACGCAGCTAGTTATTCATCACATAAATCATCTTCAGAATAGGGGATGCCATGCGCATCAAGGTATTCTCGCACCGCTTGCGGGATTTTATGTGGGTTGTCTTTGCGTAAATCATGATCATCCGGCAGTGGCTGCCCGGTGAATGCATGGAGGAATGCTTCGCACAGCAATTCACTATTGGTAGCATGGCGCAAGTTGGCTACTTGCCGGCGGGTACGCTCATCGGTGAGCACTTTAAGTACTTTTACCGGAATTGATACGGTGATCTTTTTTACCTGCGTACTCTTTTTGCCGTGTTCCGCGTACGGGTAAATGTATTCGCCATCCCAATCCATAATGAAAACCTCCGGTAAATAGGGTTCGTAGCTGCTAGAAAAACGTTATTATGCGGTAATGTTCTATATTATGCCCTTTTTTAATCTATTTAGCCATCTAAACTTCTATTTAAAGGAAGTTTTCGTTATGATGTATACAATTCAATTCATTTAGTGAGGCTACTAGCTGTTCGCATGAATACACTTCAATCTCCTACGCCAGAACGCATTCGTGCTATTGCCGATGAAATTCACGTGCATAAGTTCGGCGGTAGTAGCCTCGCCGACGCTTATTGTTATCGGCGGGTAGCCCGTATCGTAACTGAGCACGCTGGCGTAAGTGATTTAGTGGTTGTTTCCGCTGCCGGTGATACCACCAACCGCATTATAGCCATCGCGGAAGCACGAGAGAGCCAGCCCGATTATGCGGCAACGCTCTTTTCTTCACTAAAGCGTTATCAGCAGGGGCTAATTGAAGAACTGTTAACTGGGCGCTCATTGAACCAACTATTAGCAGATTCAGAAGCCGATTTTCAGCGCTGGCAGCGTTGGCTAGTTGGCGAGGAAGATATTGACCGTGCTGAGCTATGTGCCTATGGCGAACTTTGGAGTTCACGATTGCTGGCCGCATTGTTACAAAAGCAAGGTTCACGTGCCGATTACATAGACGCGCGCACTTTTTTAGAAGCAACGGATGCCGCCGAACCAGTAATTGATAGTGCAGCCTCGCGCGAAAAGTTGCTCGCCCGGTTAGGCCCTTATCCTGGCACACGTTTTATTGTTACCGGCTTTATCTGCAGTGAAAGTGGTAGTGGCCGCACTTTGTTACTCGGAAGAAATGGCTCGGATTATTCAGCAACTTTAATTGCTAGCCTTATTGATAGCCGCCAAACCACTATTTGGAAGGATGTAGCCGGCGTTTATTCTGCAGATCCGCGTAAAGTTGAGCGCGTGGTGAGCCTACCTTCGTTAGATTGGAGCGAAGCTGAAGAGCTTGCTCGCCTTGGCAGCCCTGTGTTGCACCCGCGTACCTTTCAACCTGTAAATCGCGAGCGCATGGTAATTAGTGTGCGCTCAAGCTTGAAAGTTGAAAGCCAGCAAACACGAATTGGCCAGTATGATTACACCGAGGCGCAAGGCAAAGTACTTACCTCGCTGGCCGATGTGGCGTTATTTAGTATTGGTTTACAACATGCGGGCCTCATTTCACGTTTTGCAGGCAACCAACTGCAACCACTAGTAACCTGGGATGAAGAAAGCACCAGCGAGCGCTTCTATGCCTTTCACCAAAACCATTTAGATTATATCCGTAATTGGGTAGCACAAAACGATGCAGAACATCATGTACATGAGGTAAGTGGCTACAGCATGGTGGCGCTAGTAGGCGCGCGAATTCAAGAAACTAAGCAGTTTGCTGTATTGCGCCGGGAAGTGGGTGAGCAAGAACTGCGCCGATTCATTGTGGCAGAGAACAAAACCTCGGCAATCGCGATACTGGGCCAGAAACTCGATAACCGCTTATTTAACCGCTTGCATAGCCAGCTCTTTAACTTCCGCCGGAGCGTAGGGATTTTAGTATTTGGCTGCGGCAACATCGGTAGTGAGTGGCTGGATTTGTACCGCCAGCAGCTTGATCGTATGAATGAGAACGTGGATGTGCGGGTGCTGGGTATCGCCAACTCAAAGCGTTTATGGCTTGATTACAGCGGTGTTGATTTACAAGATTGGCATGAAACTTTTGCTCGCCTAGCACGCCCTTATCTACTTACTGAGTTATTGCGGGAGCTACCGAATGCCCCTTGTGATGAGCTTATCTTAATGGATTTAACCGATTCCGGTACCATTGCGCAACTCTACCCAAGCTTCTTCGCCAACGGCATGCATATTATTAGTGCCAATAAGCGTGCAGGTTCGGCAGAGGAATCGCTGTATCGAGAAATTCGTACCATCCAACACGAATATAAACGTGAGTGGCTATACAACACCACGGTTGGCGCTGGCCTACCGCTAAATTATGCGCTCAATGATTTGATTCGCAGCGGTGATAATATTCGCAGTATTTCCGGAATTTTCTCTGGCACCATGAGTTGGTTATTTGAAAACTTCGATGGCCAAGTGAAATTCAGTGATTTAGTGCTGCAAGCTAAAGCTGAAGGTTTCACCGAGCCAGATCCGCGGGAAGATTTATCCTGCCATGATATCGTTCGGAAACTGCTGATTGTGGCGCGGGAAATTGGCGCCAGCTTAGATTGGGATGATATTGAAATTAATGGCTTAGTGCCTGAGCACTTACAAAACTTGCCCGTTGCGGCGTTTATGCAACGGTTGAATGAGCTTAACGCCCCCATGCAAGCATTATGGGAAGAGGCGCAACAAGAGCGCAAAGTGCCACGCTTAATGGCGAGTTTCTCAATTACGGAAGGGCGCAGCCATGCACGGGTTGGTATCGAGTACATTTCTGTAGAAGATATGCTTACTAACCTCATTCCAGGCGAGAATATCTTTGTAATCTACAGTGAGTGGTACCACGATATGCCGTTGGTAATTAGCGGCCCTGGCGCGGGCCGCAAAGTTACTGCTGGTGGAGTGCAATCTGATTTACATCAATTACTCGCCAAACTTGCTGTAGCCGAGCGTTAAAATAACCGCTCCTCGTCTTCAAATATCTCTGGTGTACGCCGAGTTGAATCTGCGAAATCTGTAGGTTCAGTGCCGCGAATAAAGTACTCAAACATACTGGTATGATCGTTACGATTAGTAAGCTTACCGCTAGGCTGATCGATACGCACAGACACCATATTTTCAGGCAATGCAAAGGCTGGGCTACTTACATGTTGTAGCGCTGTTTCCATGTAGCGCACCCATCCTGGTAATGCAGTAGTAGCACCCGCTTCTGAGCCAACAATCGGCTGCCGTTGCCGGCCTAAATTACTATTCAAGCTAGAGCGGCCTAGGGCGAACTCAAGATTATCGAAACCCACCCAAGTAGCGGCTACAGTGCCGCGAGTAAAGCCTACAAACCAAGTATCTCGAACATCGTTCGTGGTACCTGTTTTGCCGGCCAAGTTGCGGTTACGTAACGATTGCGCGCGCCAACCGGTGCCGTTCCAGCCAGTTTGGTGTGCCCAACTACCGCCGCCCCAAATCGCTGATTGCAATGCTTCAGCCACTAAATAAGCTACTTGTTCTGGAATTACCTGCGGTGCTTGCGACCACTCACTTAAAATTGCCGCATTCACATCATCATCGTTACTAAATTCCACGCCAGCTTCTTCAGCCGCGCAACGTGCGCAGGCGTAGGTAGGGCTTGCCTGAAACACAATGTTGCCATCTGAATCTTCAATTCGATCAATAAAATGCGGCGTAACTAAGTAGCCGCCATTGGCAAATACGGCAAAGCCACGAGCCATTTCTAATGGGGTAAATGAAGCCGCTCCGAGTGATAACGATTCATTGCGTTGTACATCGTTTGCTAAAAAGCCAAACCGCTCAAGGTAATCGGCGGTTTCATTTACACCTAACTCGCGAATTAAACGCACCGACACCACGTTTTTAGAACGTGCAAGAGCTTCCCGAAGGCGAATTGGCCCATCATAAACTTCCGGCGAATTTCGCGGCCGCCATGCCGAACCTGAACCTGGATTCCATTGTGTTATCGGCGCGTCATTTACCAACGTGGCTAAGGTGAAATTGTGGTCTAGCGCTGCGGCGTAAATAAAGGGTTTAATAGTAGAGCCCACTTGCCGTTTGGCCTGGGTTGCACGATTAAACTGGCTATGATTAAAGCTATACCCACCCACAATACTTTGTATGCTGCCATTGTTCGGATTCAGCGCCACAATTGCCGAGCTAGGTGCAGGCATCTGCGCTAAACGATATGCCTCATCAAATGGCCGCACGATAATATGATCACCAACATTGAGGATATCGCCAGCCGTTTGTGGTGCGCGCCCTTGCCGCTCTGCATCAATATACGCGCGGGCCCAATCTAGATTCTTCCATGCAATCGTTGTTCGCGAGCCAGAACGCAACATCACCGTAACCGATTGTTCGCCAACATCCATTACCACGGCATGCTGTAAACGGCCAAAGCGAGGTTGCCGCTGTAGATAGGCAATAATTTCACCATCTGGCCATGCCTGTCCACCGAGCTCAATCATGGTTGCTAACGTACGCTCATCAGGAAGTTGCTGCACTCTGCTGCTTTGCGCCTGAAAGTACTGCTCAGGATCTACGCCCCACAAGCGCATTTCTGGGCCTCGATATCCGTGCCGCTCATCATAGGCGTGCAGGTTCTCTCGCAGCGCATCTTCCGCTGCTAGCTGAACTTCAGAGTTCACCGTGGTGAATACTTTATAACCGCCATTATATGCGTCATCTAAACCGAAGCGTTCGATCATTTCTTGGCGCACCATTTCCGCTAAATATGGCGCGTTTAGCTCTAGTTCTGCAGTGTGATAACGAGCCGTTACTGGCGCCAGCGTAGCAGCTTCAAATTGGTCTCGAGTAATGTACCCCTCATCGAGCATCCGCGTTAGCACGATGCGCCGACGCTGCACAGATGCCGCCGGGTTAGAAATAGGGTTTAAAATTGAAGGGCCTTGCGGCATGCCTGCCAATGTAGCAATTTCCGCTAACGTAAGCTCATGGATATCACGGCCATAATACACTTGCGCAGCCGCGCCCACACCGAACGCACGATGCCCCAGCTCAAGTTTATTCAGATACAGTTCAAGGATTTCTTCTTTGCTCAACAGTTGTTCAATGTGTAAAGCGATAAAAGCTTCCTTTATCTTCCGCATCCAGGCCCGTTCTCGGGTAAGGAAGAAATTTCGCGCAAGCTGCATGGTAATCGTACTGGCACCTTCGCGAATTTCGCCAGTACTTACTAATACGCGGAAGGCACGCATTACGCCAATGGGATCTACACCTCGGTGGCTATAGAAGCGCGAATCTTCGGTAGCCAAAATTGCATCAATCATCTCTTGCGGGATTTCATCGAGGGTAAGCGGAATACGGCGCTGCTCACCGAATTGCGACATCAATCTGCCATCAGCGGTATACACTTGCATCGGGGTTTGAAAGCGCACATCTTGAAGGGTATCTACGCTTGGCAACTCATCCTTTACGTATAAATACAGCCCGGCCACTGAGGCAACGCCAAGCATACCAACCGCAATTATGGTGAGTAGAAAATATTTTAAAAATCGAATCACAAAAATTCCGCCATTGCGTCGTTATAAGCTGCCCATTATAGGCGAATTTTCAGCTAAATTTAACTGTTAGCAAATACTGATCGTTCATCTTAACAGCCACAAGGATAGTGCAGATATGTTTTTACAGATTAAATTACCCACATTACCAACAATTTACACAAACATTACCGGCGGTATGCATTTACAAGGAAGTACCCTTACCATTGTGTTGCTTGATACACCGAGTGATAACCCCGAGCGCTGGCAACTGGTGCATTGCGCACAAGTTAATATGGATGATAACCCACAGCTAGATTGCGCCGAGTTTGATGCACGCCAATTCCCTATCTTTTGGCATGGCTGCAGCACAGAAGTTCGCAGCATTCCGCTTATGTTGCCTGCGGGCTACAACTACGATGATGTTCTTGCTCACGCCGAGCAAAAATTCAAAGAAATTCCCAATCACGAAACCTTACAGTGGGAATTGTGGAGTGATGACAATGATAGCGAATATGAAATTTACGTAACGGCAAAACAAAGCGTTGCGATGATTCGCGAGTTTCTAACCTTTGATATGCGAAATCTGTTAGAAAGTTGGGTGCCGATCTCCTGCTTACCCGAGCATTTAAAGCAAGCCGAAACACTGGCAAATCGCCAACAACAGCAAACCAGCAGTGGAACTTGTAATGCACCGCAACCAGCCTTATGCGCGGCCATTGCCGCCGTTATTTATGGCGTTATGAACGCGGAAAGCCTGTATTAATGGCGAACTTCATTAGGCCATTTGCGCAGCGTTTGCAGGCAAAACGCAAACAAATGGCCATTGAAATTACGGTAGTAGCCGCTGTTGCAGGCATCACCATGCTATGGCTTTGGTGGCAGCTACCGCCTGCGCTTAGCCATAATCAACAGCAAACGATTGCGCGGGCTAATACGCCTCAGCCGATTCTCGAAACGCATCGTGTGGCCGCTCAGTTGAACCTGTTGCAAGATATTGCAGTGCAACTTGCTCTGGTTCCTGCCGCAGAGTTAACGGATATCGAAATCACCGGTAGCCAAGCAAGTGTTCATTTTGTGGTGCAGAATTCAGCAAGCGCTCATCGCTTTAATCAATGGCAATTTCGAAACTGGCAGTTAAGCAAGGTACGTTTGCATTCGCATGGTGATGATTGGCAAGTAAACCTACAACTCACATTGCAATAAATAGAATAACCAAAGTTATGCAAATACATTATTTCGATCGATTATTAGTACTTTCTAAACTACAGCGCCGAAGCATACTTTTTCTGGGCGCTACGCTTGTTGTTACGGCTGTTTACAAGCTAGGCATAGGCCAGGAGTGGCAGCAGCGAACAGCATTGCAACATAGCTTGGCAAGCGCTAAAGCACAACTTTCTGTACCTAGCGAAGAAGTGCGTTTAGCAACTTATGCTGAATTACCAACAATACCCCATAACATTCATTTAAAAGCCTTTAGCCGCGAAGGAAGTTTAGTGCAACTTACCCTGCATGGAGATTTCGCCGAATTAGCAAACTGGCTGCAACAACTGGCCGGTATCAATTGGGCGCCAACTTATAAACGTTGGCAATGGCAGCCCCAACACATTGAACTTATATTGCACCTGCAGCAGTTGAGTATGCAGGCTGCAGAGTTCACTTCGGCTCCACAAAACCCCTTTCCAGCTCTATCGCATACCCCAAAAGCTGCAGAGGTGCCGATTTCTGAGCCTTGCTGGCATCGTTTTCCTGAAGATTTTTCAATAGTAGCGATACGCAACCAAGAAGCTTTGCTGCACTACAATAATCACACCACACGATGGCTTAGTGTGGGCGCAGCGATTCCGCCTTATGCGTTGATTATTCAGTACATTGGCGAGGGTAGTTTGGTAATTGCGCACCATCACAAAAATACGGATACAGAATTACCCTCGGCTAAACCACTCAAAAGTGAGTGCGCACCCAGCACGCTTCAGCTCAACATCCCAACACAACAATACTTACGTTGGTTGCCATGAGAGGTACAAATTGCGATAATCGCCTGTCTTTTTTTCTGGGGCACAGGGGTGAATCCACACTCGTTAATTCGTAATAGTATTTATAGAAGTGATGTACCGAAGCTATGGCTGACAAGCGTAACATTTTTCTGATTGGCCCTATGGGGGCAGGTAAAAGCACCATTGGGCGACAACTCGCTAGCGCTCTTCATCTAGAGTTCTTTGATTCCGATACTGAAATTGAGCGCCGCACCGGTGCCGATATTAGCTGGGTATTTGAATTAGAAGGGGAAGAAGGATTTCGTGATCGTGAAGAAAAAATGATCAGTGAGCTTACTGAACATAACGGCATTGTGTTGGCTACTGGTGGTGGCTCGATACTGAGTAAAGAAAACCGCAGCAAACTTGCGGCACGTGGTGTTGTTGTATACCTGCAAACCAATATTGACAAGCAAGTAGCACGTACCCAACGAGATAAACGCCGGCCGTTAATCGCGAACGCAGATAACCCGCGAGAAGTGCTGGAAAACCTTGCCGAAGAGCGTGACCCTCTGTACGAGGAAATTGCTGATATTGTGATTCAAACGAACGAACAAAGTGCCAAAGTGGTTGCCAACGAAATTATTGAGAAGCTGGGGTTATAATGATGAGTGCACCAACGCAGAGTTTAACTGTATCCCTTGGTGCACCCGCGCATGGCGCCCGTAGTTATCCAATTTTTGTAGGCAGCGGCCTAATCAGCACTGCAGTAGCCGATATTTTTAATAACGTGCTGCCAAGTGCTGGCAAACAAATCTTAATTGTTAGTAATAACACAATTGCAGAGCACTATTTAGCCACTCTTATCGCCAACTTAACCGCTGCTGGTATTGAGCGTGAACACATTCAGCAAGCGCTGATTCCCGATGGGGAAACGTTTAAAAATCTCACGATTTACAGCGAGATTATGGACGTACTGGTGAAGCACCGCTTTAATCGCGATTGCACCATTATTGCTTTGGGTGGTGGCGTTGTTGGCGATATGGCCGGCTTCGTAGCCGCTACATGGCAACGTGGCGTGCCGTTTCTGCAAATCCCCACCACACTGCTGGCGCAAGTTGATTCGTCGGTAGGTGGAAAAACGGCTGTAAATCACCCTAGTGGCAAAAACTTAATTGGCGCGTTTCACCAGCCTGCTGCAGTAATTATTGATATTGATTCCCTCGCTACACTTCCTGCTCGTGAATTCAAAGCAGGGTTAGCCGAAGTGATCAAATATGGCGTTATGGCTGATGCAGATTTCTTTGCTTGGCTAGAAGAAAACATGCCGCTGCTACTCAGCCGCGACGCGGAAGCGCTCATCTACGCCATTACCAAAAGTTGTGAACTGAAGGCAAGAATTGTAGCTGCCGATGAAACCGAGCAAGGTGTTCGTGCGTTACTTAACTTGGGCCACACGTTTGGCCATGCAATTGAAGCGGCAACCCATTATAAAACTTGGTTGCATGGTGAAGCAGTTGCCGTGGGTATGATCATGGCCGCATATTTAGCAGTGCAGCAGGGATATCTTGCTAGCAGCGATGCCACTCGTATCGAACAGCTTATTGATGCCGCCGGATTACCGAAGTATCCACCGAAGAACATCAGTAACAGCGAATGGCTAGAACTTATGGCTCGCGATAAAAAAGTGAAGCACGGTAAATTGCGTTTTATTCTTCCTACCGGTTTAGGCCGAGCCAGTATTTTCAGCGATATCTCGAGCGATGCGCTAGTTGCTGTTATTGAATCGCTCTAAACAATGCCTTTTCGCGGCTTTCACGATACACTCACTGCACTAGTTAACCACAAATAATAATATGAAAAAGCAGCGCGCGTTCCTGAAATGGGCAGGTGGAAAATACACATTAGTTGAACCCATTCGGCAGTTACTGCCGGCTGGCGATAAGCTAATTGAACCCTTTGTGGGTGCGGGCTCGGTGTTTTTGAATACGGATTACGATAAGTATTTATTAAACGACATCAACGCCGATTTAATAAACCTCTACAAATTTTTAAAGCGCCGGCCGAAAACCTACATTGAAGATGCTCGTAAATTATTTGTGCCTAGCAATAACGAAGAACAAGCCTATTACGCGCTGCGCAAAGCATTTAACGCCAGTACCGATACCTACGAACGTTCATTACTATTTCTGTATTTGAATCGGCATGGTTATAACGGCCTCTGCCGCTATAACTCCCGTGGCTTGTTCAATGTGCCCTTTGGCCGTTACCGTGCACCGTATTTTCCTGCCGCTGAGCTTGAGTTCTTTGCTGAGAAAGCCAAAAAAGCAACCTTCACCTGCGAGCCTTTTCAAAATAGCTTTCGCCGCGCTCGCCGAGGCCATGTAGTGTATTGTGATCCGCCCTATCTTCCGCTCAGCCCAACAGCGAATTTCACGAGCTACTCGGGCAATGGTTTTGGGCTTGATGAACAATTGTTACTAGCGCAAAAATCCATTCAAGCGGCAAAAAAGCGCGGAATTCCCGTGTTGATCAGCAATCATGATACCGAAACGGCGCGGCTATTTTATGAAGCAGCTGAGTTAACAACCTTGCAGGTACACCGCTTTATCAGCCAAAATGGAGCTAATCGTAAAAAGGTGGGTGAACTGTTAGCTTATTTCGCCCCCACGTTAATTGCCCAAGCAAAATAATTGCGCTACGGAGGGAATGCATGCTGCACTTCACCACAAGTACCTTTGCAGAATTGAATGGCCGCCAAGTTCACGACATCTTTAAGCTACGGCAAGATATTTTTATCGTAGAGCAGAATTGTCCGTACCACGATATCGATGGTACCGATGCAAACTGGCTGCATTTATGTGGCTTTGATAACGAAGGTTTAGTGGCTTATGCCCGCTTACATTGCCCTGGTGATGAAACCTCAGAAATTGGCCGAGTTGTGGTACACCAACGCGGCCGGGGTAAAAGCTATGGCCGTGAGCTCATGGAGCGGGCGGTAACCGAGATTCTGGCACGCGCTCCAAACCAGCCAATCGAATTGAATGCGCAAACCTACCTACTTGAGTTTTATGGTTCGCTGGGCTTTGTGCCCATTGGCGAAGAATATCTAGAAGACGATATCCCTCATAAGCTCATGGAATACCGCAAGTGAGCTTTCCAGTGCCATTACTAGCAGCTGAACCGGAGCTACAGGCTGCAGCTGCAGCGTTAGCAAGCGAGTATCAGTTGCCCGCCACTGATACCGGTGCTGATTTTCTGCTGGAGCTCACCCGCGAAGGATTACAGTTACGCTGGCGCAGTAAGCCTGAATACCAACCATTAACCCTTGATTACACCCGCGGTAAGCAAGCTTGGCGGCAACAACTTGGCGGCGGTAAACAAGAAGCGGTAGTTAGGGCAGTGGGCCTAGGCAAAGGCTTTCGCCCACGGGTAATTGATGCTACCGCAGGGCTTGGCCGTGATGGCCTCATGCTTGCGCACGCAGGCTGCGAGGTATGGTTACTAGAGCGAAATCCTGCCATTCACGCTTTATTAGAACACGCCATTGTACATCTACAACAATTCCATCTAGAGCAGGGGCACGCCGAGCACTGGAGTTGCCACCGAGTGCATATGCTGCCGCCGGGAAGTTTGTTAAATGCCGCCGATATTCAGGAGCAACTACTTGCCATTGCACCGCACACTATCTATTTAGATCCGATGTTTCCAGAGAAAGAAAAATCAGCTGCGGTTAAAAAAGAAATGCAAATTTTACAACATTTGGTGGGCGCTGATTTAGATGCCGATAGCCTGTTACCGGCTGCATTAGCAGTTGCAAGCTGCCGGGTGGTAGTGAAACGCCCAGCACGCGCACCATTTCTTGCTGGGCAAACCCCAAGTAGCCAAATCGCCAGTAAAAAACATCGCTTTGATGTTTATATTAAGCAGGCTTACCCGAGAACAACTGCATAGCGCCGCTTTCAATTAAGCTGGCCATCCTCTCAGCGCGATGGCGAAATACGCAACGCGCCACTTTCAACGGTAAGTGATAAAGGAACCTGCATAAGTAGGTTTTGCGTGCGATCTTCTGGGTTTAACCGATATACCGGCTGTTGCGCTAAATACTCATCTAGAATATCCAGTACCTGCTGATCAATGGCGTTCAAACTGCCACTGAAGCCCGCCGCGTTAACGCTCGAATTAATAATATTTAAACGCCGCACGTAAATGGCTTTCTCTTCACCATCATACATGGGCGCCCCTTCAACCCCCAAGGTGAGTTGCACCGGGTATTTGCGCCCAAACACTTCAAAAGCCAAGCTAAAATCACCTGCCAAACGCACTAGATCCGTATCGTCTGGGCCTATTTCAGCTTGTAGTGAATTTACTTCTAAAGGTACACCAAACCCCATAATGCGTACTTCCTGCTGAGCCTGATCAAGCTGCCGCACAATCATCCGTTCTAACTCTGGTTCAGTAATTCGGTAGCTACTGAGCTCTGCCAGTTGCGCACATGCGCCAAGAATAATTGCCGGGATAACAAAGCTTAATGAGAGAACAATTTTACGCATTTCAGTAATTCCTTAGTAGAACATTGGTAACAACGATACCCACAAAATAACTAGAAACAAAGTTAATCTTGGTTGGCTAGGCCAGTTCAGGTATTCTTAGCGCCAGATAGCTTAGAATATACTCGCTTATAGTTTAAATAACTGATTCGAAAATATAACAACAAAGGCACCCGTATGGAGAATAAGAAACCGTTTAAGGTTCCGCACACGCTCACCTTGCTATTTGCAATGATGATTGTGGCAATGTTTGCTACTTGGATTGTTCCACAAGGCTTTTTCCAAACTGTTCTTAACGAAGCAAACCGTGAAGTAGTTGTTCCGGGCACGTTTACGTTAGTAGAAGAGCGCCAGTATCTTACCCCATGGCAATTACTTACTGCAGTACCGCGCGCCTTTGCCGCCGCACAGGATATTATCTTCTTCGTGTTTATTGTAGGTGGTGTTTTGGCGATTGCGCGCCGCACCGGCACCGTAGATGCGTTAATTGGTAATCTACTTGAGAAGAACAAAGAAACGCCGCAAAAATTAATTTTTATGGTGATTTTTATGTTCTCGTTGGCCTCTGGTGCCATTGGTACCGCCGGCGAGTATATCCCATTTGTATTAATTCTGGTGGGCTTGTGTAAAGCGATGCGGTTAGATGCCATGACCGCCGTGGGCATGACAGTAGCCGGTTATGGTGTTGGTTATGGTGCTTCTGCATTTAACCCATTCACCGTACTGATTGCACAGGGCATCGCAGAAGTGCCACCGTATTCAGGATTATGGCTGCGCCTCGCTATTATTGTACCGTTCGTACTTATCGCCTATCACCATGTGTGGAAGTACGCGAAGAAAGTAATGGCAGATCCGCAGCAATCGCTGGTTGCCGATTTACCTTGCCCACTGGATGGTAAGGAGAAAACGGAATATCCAACGCTTAATCGCCGCCATCGCTCAATTTTGTTTACCTTCCTGATTACTATTGGTATCGCTATTTATGGTATCTCACAGCATGGCTGGTATTTATACGAGCTGGGCGCTTGTTTTGTGGGTTGGGGGATTCTCATCACCCTGCTAGGCCGCTTGAAGTTTGATGAAGCCGCCGATAGCTTTATTGAGGGCGTAAAAGATTTAACCACCACAGCCGTACTTATTGGTGTAGCCCGCGGTATTGCACTAATTCTCGAAGATGGCCAGATTCTACATAGCATTGTAAATGGCCTCGCTATGCCTCTATCTCATGTTCCTGCTGCTATTTCTGCGGTAGGTATGTTGATTATCCAAACCATTCTGAACTTGTTTGTACCTTCTGGTTCAGGGCAAGCATTTGTAACTATGCCGCTGATGGCGCCACTCAGTGATTTAGTTGGCGTGCCCCGCCAAGTTGCGGTATTGGCCTACCAGTTTGGTGATGGCTTCTCAAATATGATTGTACCAACCAATGCGGTGCTCATGGGGATTATCGGTATTGCCGGCGTGCCTTATGATCGCTGGTTCCGTTTCTGCCTACCGCTCCTTGGTAAGCTTATGTTGTTTGCAACCATTATATTAATACTAGCAGTGGTATTCGGTTATGGCGCCGATCATCACTTAGCAGAGGTTACAGCTCAGCTCGTAAGCTAAGCACTGGTAGTAAAGAACGAGTATTTAGCACTTCGTAACAAAAAACCTCTACAGGCTTCGCCGGTAGAGGTTTTTTATGCTTTAACGAGCAGTAACGAGCACCAAGAATTGGTGTACTAAACCTTAATTAACGGCCATAACCATAAATTAACTCAGAAACTGAACCAGCGGGGCTATCAACACCGTTCGTGCGATCGAACACAACCTGACATCCTAAGCTTTGCACACCACAATCTTGTGCTCTACGAATACGCGTGCCGGTAGTTGGCCGGCGCATTGTTTCTGTTAACCGAGCAAGAGTATTCGCAAATGCTGCCTCGCCACGAATTTCAATTACTTCCATGTTTAAGCTGCTCTCGATACTAGCAACTATTTCCGCAGATGCTTCCGTGTTTTGCTGGCTAAAAAACCGTGCATAAGCGCGCAATTTCTCTCGTGAATCGCGATAATTGCGAATGGCTAATGTTGAATACAGCGCCGCAGCTTTTTCTATTTCCGGTTCACCGCTCACCATCCCATTTTCAAGCAAACCCGCCAGCAAGTACATTGACCCGAAGTGACCCGTATCGGCCGCGCCAGCAAGTAGCTCTATTGCGTTTTGATCAGCCATATCCTCTCGCAATTTCCGCGCTGCTTTCTCGTACATCGCTGGTGCATGCCCAGCTCCCACTGCACGCTCAAGAAAATAATCGGCACGCTCAAGATCAGCATCAACTACGTGCCCGTTGCGTAACCATTGTGATTTCACAAAATAGGCTTGCGGATTACGATTCCGAATCGCCTCACGCATCCATCGCATGGCAATCACTTCATCTGGCTCAACGCCTTCGCCGTTCGCATAAGTTACCGAAAGCATAATCATCGCCTCGGAAGAGCCGTGCTGAGCCGCGCGCTTCAGGCTTTCTAACTGCTCTTCACTTTCAATGCCAGCAGCTTGCGCACTGCCTTGCACTGCCAGAAGCCCTGCGATTAATATAAGCTGCTTTATATTCATAGTTGTTCCCTTCTTTCACGATAGTTTGGAGAACCCATATACTTACAGGTATAATTCATCTTAAGAGCTTTACTACTCTTTACTCCGTAGCTTTTTGGTTTTCGTATAACTCTCGATTGCTACCACCTTGCTCTAATAATAGGCAAATCATTCGCTGAATGCATAGTTGATATGTAACAAGATATGTTGATGATAGCCATAACACAGCATTGCATGTGCTTTTGGAACGTTCGAAGATGCCCGCAACAGAACTCTCTACGTTTGATACCGTTGTTATTGGTGCCGGTGCCGCTGGCCTAATGTGCGCGGCTACTGCCGCCAAGCGCGGTTTATCGGTAGCGGTGCTCGAACACGCCAAACAAGCAGGTAAAAAGATTCTCATTTCAGGTGGTGGCCGTTGCAACTTCACCAATATGTACACTGCACCAGAAAATTTTCTTTCCGATAATCCGCACTTTTGTAAATCTGCTTTAAGCCGTTACACCCAGTGGGATTTTTTGGCCATGGTAGAAAAGCACGGTATTGCATGGCATGAAAAATCACTCGGCCAACTATTTTGCAATGATTCGGCGAAAGATATTGTGCGAATGCTCCTCAAAGAATGCCAAGGTGCCGGCGCGCAGGTTAAGCTTCGCACCGAAATAATTACCGTTGCCGAGCACAACGGTATTTATCATGTAAATACCAGTGCCGGTGAGTTTACAACAACGAACTTGGTAATTGCCTGCGGCGGATTATCAATGCCGAAACTTGGCGCTACCCCATTTGGTTATAAAGTAGCAGAGCAATTTGGCCATACCATCAAGCCAGTGCGTGCTGGTTTAGTTCCATTTACATTGCAGGATACCGATAAAGCCGCACTCGCTGATTTATCCGGCGTTGCGGCCGATGTAGTAGCCAGTAATCAACGCGCCAGCTTTAAAGAAGCCATGTTGTTTACCCACCGCGGATTAAGCGGGCCCGCCATGCTGCAGATGTCTTCCTATTGGTACCCTGGGGAAACCTTACAGGTAAATCTACTACCTAACGAAGACGCTCACGCCCTAATTAAGCAAGCTAAGCAACAACAGCCGCGTAGCTCCTTAATTGCTTTATTCAGCAAATATCTGCCCAAGCGTATGGTGCAAACACTGGCAGCTCACGGCCAGTGGCCAACGAAAAACCTAGCGGATATCAGCAACAGCGAACTTGAACGTGTTGCCGGGCTAATTTTCGCATGGCCAATAAAGCCGAATGGTACCGAAGGGTATCGCACCGCCGAAGTAACCATTGGTGGTATTGATGTAAACCAAGTAAGCTCAAAAACTATGGAAAGTAAGCTGCAACCAGGCCTGTACTTCATAGGCGAAGTGCTAGATGTAACTGGCTGGCTTGGTGGCTATAACTTCCAGTGGGCGTGGAGTAGCGGTTGGGTATGTGGCGAATCGATTCCGCATATCTTCCAGAATCTCTAGTAGCGCTTCATAGCTTTCTATATCTTCAACTCGGAGAGCTTCGCATGATGCGGTGCATTCGACGTCGTCACTGCCAAAGCCGACATTGAAAGCGGAGTACGAGCCGGTTGCATCTGAGTTGCTCTGAGCTATCTGATAATCGAGAAGCCTTTTACCACTTTCGAATGTTCTAATAAATGCCCGATAAAAAGGTGCAAACTTGGATAGTTCAACATCGGCTTCTTTCGCTAGCATCGCTGTCTCTATTTCGTACCGCTTCCATATAATCGCCATGGATTCATCTGTTATTTCTGCATAAGGTTTAGTGTAAAAATCAATTTCACTTAGAATTTCGCGATCGGATAAAGCATCAAGCTCTGGGAGGGGGAGCATACCCGCTTGAAATTTGACTATAACGAGGAACGCGCGGTTTAATTCAGCGTTATTCATTGCCAGTGAATGTGCGGACACTCGCATCGCTTCAGCAATTGGGTTTATTTTCTTTTGCTCTGTTTCAGCTATTCCGGCAAAGCTAATAAAGCATGAGAAAATTGCGAGTGCGGTTATTCCTATTATCGACTTGAACATTGGTTAATTCCTTTTACACTTTGATTGAACATCTAAACCCTAGATGAGTGCTACTTTAGCAACACCAAATACTTTTCTAACATCCCCTCAAAAAAATAGCAAATTGTGAAAACATGCTGTATGACCAACTACAACATACTGATATTCTACATATAAAAGCGCCGCACCTTTACCTGAGTAAAATGTGCGGCGCTTTTCATATTGGCTACACTTATCCGCTATTCGCAGTTGAATTTCACTTCAAAGTGCACAATCATATTGATTACGTCACCTTCAATCTGCTCGTAGTAGTTCGCATAAGTAACGAGATTATCGTTATCTTCACTTTCGTTCAGGCGATAAGGGAAGCCGCCATTGGCAACAACATTCTCTGGATAGCCTTCGCCAGCAAACAGATGAATTGCAGCAAACACATAACCAGGGTTTGCATACGCATCAACATTTAACCAGCCATTTTCATCAAATGTATATGAGATCTCGCCAGCTTCGTGTCCTTTCGAAAGATCATTTTGTCCGGCGCCTGCCCATACCGTGGCGGTAGCATTCTCAGTACCACGTTCGATACCTTCGATTGCCCAACCCCAACGGCTTACGCCAGCAAAGCTATCTAGCGTTACATTGCCAAATGCATAGCCTGTATCTTCGCCTGTACACACCACAGGATCATCACCACCGTTGCCGGGGCAAACAGCTTGGTATTGGAAGTAGGTTGCCCAGCCGCCACGTTGGGTAAACCGATCGCCATCAGCCCATGCTGTTTCTATTTGATCGCCGTTACTCACTACCGCGTGAAAAGCGATATAGAAATTCGAATCACAGGTAGCATCGAAATCCGCGAGATCAAAAACGTAGATTAAAGAAGTGCCATCTACATACTCTTTATACGAAAACTGCCCTATCATAGGGTTGCCTGGGCGATTGGTGGGAATATCATCGAATGATGTTCCTAACGCCAACTGCGTTTCGCCCATCGTCCATCCATCTTGGGTGGTAACGGAAATTGTGATTGTATCCGTGTCGTTACTTACACACAGGGTTCCTGCATCATAATTTTGCCCGGCAATTAATGTTTCACATTGCTCTGCTGCATTTGCATTTGTTAATGCCATTGCACTAAATAGCATCACAAAGCCAGCTAACCACATACTTACATGTTTCATTTCATCCACCTTAGCGGAAACTGCTTTGATAAAAGTTGCATCAATTCTGCTAGATACTGCTTACATTCTTAGAACAGAAACCTACTCTACGCACAACATGGTTGCGAGTGGTTAAAATATAGGCGATGGGTGGTGGAATGCATATATCTGACGATCCTCATAATAACGTAATGCATTGTTTTAAATGGAATATTTTTAATATTATGATTGCTATATGAAAGTATTCATAACGCGCTTTCTGAGCACTTGCGTGCCCAAGCTGGCGTTTGAATTGTTCATTTATCGCTCTATTTTTTTATGGGGGATGAACGCCTTAGCGCCAACCTAAGGTGATATGCTCAGCGTTCTCTTGTTTTAAACGTTCGCGTAATTTGGCCATAGGTTCACGTAATGAGGGTACTTGCAGCTGGAATAAGGGTAACGTTAGAAAAGTGCTGAACGCGTTCTTGCAATGCAGCTGAGCTTAATAAACGGAGCGGTGTATAACCAATGAGTATTCGTGAGAGAGAAGTGGGTGACCTCATCCTTGAGGTCATCGAAATCCTTTCGATAAGCTCTCCCGGAGCATTCCTATTCTTCCTTATCCATTCCATGAATTTGTTACGTGTAGCATCTTGGTTAGCTCGGTTTGTGATATGCTTATCACTACCATCGGCGGTGAGGAGGAGGTGCACACATCCATGTGCGCTAAACTTCTGTTTTTATCGATTTGTAAATTCGTTAATTTGTACTCTTTAACTTATAAGCTAAGGTTACCATCGTGGTTGCTAATGAGGAACTCATAAAGTGTTACAAAATGTTAACATTAAGGTTCCCTAATAAGACCAAAGCCCAGATAAAATCTGGGCTTTGCAGTACGCCTACATATTTCAACAGCTTATAACTGTAGTTTAATTGAGAAATTCCTGAATCAAATCAGCCTGTAATTGAATATTAAACACACCATCTAAATGCCCCCATGGCCCTTCTATTTCTGCGTATTCACTATCTACCCCATGAGCTAACAATACATTATGCGCACGCTTAGCTAGGTACGGTTGTAACAATAGATCGTTGGTTGCTGGCAAAAACAGGGTTTTTGCGGTTACGCTTTCTAAGCCCTTTTCAAGGTTTTCCGCATATCCCGCCATAAATAGCTGGTTGGCCCGCACTAAATACAAGATATGATTGGCATCAGCGTATGTTGCACGCAGCTTCGCTGCTGCCTGGAGTTGCTCAACCACCATAAAATTACTACGTATATCGCGCAAAGGCGCTTCCTCTCGCGCCGAGCTATCGGCATACAGTTGGTTAATAATTAGCGGGTGCATTGCGGTTAAGGTAATCATGCCTAATGTTTGTTCAAGCCCTGCATTAGGCGCTTCACCATCGTAATAATTACCATCATTCCAATTCGGGTCATGCACAATTGGGTTAGCCCATTGCTGCAAGCTGGCAATAGTCCATGGATCGGCTTCACCCATCCCAATTACCGAAATCATCCGCGCTACACGATCTGGGTATGCCGCCGCCCAATCCAATGCTTGTAAAGAGCCCATTGAAGCACCTATCACGGCATGCAGCTTCTCGATTCCTAAAGAATCAATAACCAACTTTTGCACATTCACAAAATCACGAATGGTAACCACCGGGAAATCTAGCCCCCATGGCTTGCCAGTTTCTGGGTTAATGGTTGCGGGGCCGGTAGTAATTACATTTGGGTTGGTTGGCTCTTGATTTACCAACGTATCAACACTGATCACATAGAATTTGTTGGTATCTATGGCTTTGCCCGGGCCAATAATTGCGTTCCAATACCCTGGTTGGGCATCCTCCGCACTGTATCGGCCAGCTGCATGGCTATTGCCAGAAAAAAAGTGGGCAATTAAAATGGCATTATCTTTGGCTTCATTCAATTCGCCATAAGCTTCCCAGCCTACCCTTACCTCTGGAATGATTTCACCACCATAGGTTGTAAAGTTGCTCGTTTGAAACTCTTGTTTTTCAACCAATGGCAGTTCAGCAGCTTGTGCCGTTAAACTTACCACAAACATACTAATGCAAATGATGAGAGCCGCAGTAACAGCGTGTTGATATTTAATAACCCTTAAAACGCTCGCATATCGCGATTGCAAATAACGCTGCATTTTATACCCCTCGTTCTTCTAGATAATTAATGTAAGCATCGCGCAATTCATTCTTACGCACTTTGCCCGTTCCTGTTTTCGGCAACTCATGCACAAATTCAACGGCATCAGGCGTCCACCATTTCGCAATCTTGCCACTTAAATACTGCAAAATATCGGTTTCGCTAGCCTGCATCCCTTTGTTCAAAACTACCAGTAACAGTGGCCGTTCATCCCATTTCGGATGCTTTACTCCCACCACCGCGCATTCATTTACGGCCGAGTGTAAGCTCACAATATTTTCAATTTCCAGCGAGCTTATCCATTCACCACCACTTTTAATAACATCTTTCTTGCGGTCTACTACCCGCATGTATCCTTCATGATCAATTACGGCAATATCACCGGTGGCTAACCAACCATCGGGAAAACTACTGAGATCATCATTCTTATAGTATTGGCTACAAATCCATGGCCCACGCACGCGCAGTTCGCCCGAGCTTTCGCCATCATGGGCTACCAAACTATCGTCAGCAGCAAATATGTCCATTTCCACACCAAATGCCGCTCTGCCCGCCGTTGTTTGTAATGCATAGCGCTGCTCTAGCGGCAGCTGCATAATCGCTGGCGTTGGCGGTAAGCTCGTGGCAAGAGGGCCCGTTTCGGTCATTCCCCAAATGGGTTGCCAATATACGCCATACCGTTCTTGATACGTACGTACCATCCCAATCGGGGATGCTGCACCACCTACACACACACGCTCAAGCGGTACTTTACTTATCCCTTGCTCTTGCAAATAATTATGTAGGGTTAGCCAAATCGTGGGTACGCCCAAGCCAACATTTACTTGTTCTTGTTCAATTAATTGCCACATGGCGGCACCGCTCATACCACTGCCAGGCAGCACCAGCTTACAACCAGCCAATGGCGCTGCGTAAGGCGCACCCCATGCGCCAGCATGATACATAGCTACCATTGGCATCAATACCGTATTGGCACGCAAATCGAGTAACGCTGGAGACACCGTTGCTTGCGCATGTAACACCATGGCGCGGTGCGAATACAGCACACCTTTCGGGTTTCCGGTAGTACCCGAGGTGTAGCACAACGAGGCCGCTTGATTTTCATCAAACCGCGGCCACAGGTACGTATCTCCTTCATCACCCACTGCGGCTAATAGGGTTTCATAACAATACACATTAGTAAGCGAGGTTTCTGGCATGTGCTCTGCATCGGTAAGCACAATAAAGCCTTTAACCGTGGGTAAACGCGGCTGAATTTCTTCTAGCATGGCCAAAAAGCCTAAATCAACAAACACATACTTATCTTCTGCATGGTTGATGATGTATTCCACCTGGTCTGCAAATAACCGTGGATTTACCGTGTGCAATACTGCGCCGATGCCTGAAACGGCGTAATACAATTCAAGGTGTCGGTAAGTATTCCACGCCATGGAAGCAATGCAATCATTCACACCCACACCTAGCTGCTCGAGCGCATGCGCTAAGCGACAGCTACGCTGCCACGCATCACGATAGGTATAGCGATGGATATCACCCTCTAAACGTTGGCTCACAATTTCCTGATGGGGAAACTGCTGCCGAGCGTAATCAAGTAAATCGATCACCAAAAGCTGGGTGTTCATCATATTGCCGTGCATACCTATCTACCTCATGTTCTTACTATACAGCTCAACTGCATCGTTACTCACTAAGTGCCTACAACATTGCTACGTGCTGCGCTGCAGAAGCCCAGCATTCCCGCACTTAAAACAGGTTAAACAACAATATCGCTATGCTTAAACCAATTACCGGTACTACCACGGTAACCGCACCCACAGCCCAATACGCATCTTTATGCGTTTCATTACAAATGCCGCGAATGGTAGTTACTACGTAGCCGTTATGTGGCAACGAATCGAGAGCACCCGAAGAAATAGATACCACCCGATGCAGTTGGTCTGGGCTTACTCCTGCGGCTAGGTAATGTGGCCCTACTTCGGGTAACGCAATTACTTGGCCACCGGATGCTGAGCCGGTTAACCCGGCAATCACGCTTACGGCTACCGCGGCACCCACAAGCTCGTTGCCCGGTAGCGATGTCATGGCCACTACCGCTTGCTCAAAAGCTGGCGTTACTCGCGCTACTGCACCAAAACCAACTACCGCAGCGGTATTACCAATCGCTACTAAGGCGCCAGTAGTAGCTTGCGCCAGCGCATTTTGCATATCATTAAAGTATTTAAAGTTAATAATCATGATGGCAAGCACGCCGCCTGTTAAGGCAATAATCAGTGCCATTTGCGAGTATTTTTCATGAAACATAAACGATAAACTCAGCACCACAATTAACGGAATTAAGCCCGTAATCGGGTGCGGCCGGCGGCGATCTACCAGCTGCGGATCGCTGGCCCGCTCAACAAAATGCTCACCGCGTGCTACCGCTTTGTTAATAATCTTCATTAACCACCAGTAGCCAATAATGGCCATAATTACCGCCACTACCAAGCTCACTTCCCACGCTGCATAAGGTGAAGTGCCTAAGTACTGAATGGGAATCCAGTTTTGAATTTCCGGCGAACCGGCCGAGGTCATCGTGAAAGTTACCGAGCCGAATGCCAGTGCTGCAGGAATAAAGCGGCGTGGTAAATTGGCATCTTTAAACAAACTTAATGCCATTGGGTAAACAGAAAATGCCACCACGAAAACACTTACACCGCCATAAGTAAGAATGGCACAGGCCATAACTACGGCTAACACCGCCTGCTTCTTGCCGAGCTTGTTAATAATGAATTCAGCAACACTATCGGCGGCGCCCGTATCTTCCATGAACTTGCCGAAGATAGAGCCGAGCAAGAACATAAAGAACCACGAGGCCACAAAGCCAGAGAAGCCGTTCATGTAGTTTTCTACGAAGTTAACATCGCCAAGAAATACAGGAATACCGCTACATAGGGCCACAATCAGTGCACAGATCGGCGCGCTGATGAACAAATTCCAACCACGCAAGGTAAGCAGGATAAGCAGCACCAAGCCCCCAACTAAGCCAATCATACTTAGCATAAAAACCTCTTTTTCTTATTTACCCAGTGTGAACACTGGTTATTATTCTCGATTTTGTTGATGTTCGTATTGTTGTCCAAGATGCTCAGTTTCCATACTGTACTATGGTACAGGTCACAAATTCTTCAACTTAAGCTAATGTTGCATCCGTAACAAAAAATAACGTCCAAAAAGGGCACACCCTTGGGGGAATAACAATGACAACATTTAATCGTACATCATTTCGCCGCAGCCTTTGTGCTGTAGCAGTATCAAGTGCAATTCTGGGGCTCAGCGCGCCAGTACTTGCTCAAGATACAGCCGAAGAAGAACAAGCAACACGCCTAGAACGTATTGAAGTTACTGCCCGCCGTACTGCAGAAAACCTACAAGAAGTTCCGGTTGCGGTAACTTCTATTAGCGAGGCGCAATTACTTGAGCGGGGTATTTCCAACATTCTTGAAGTTGCACAATTCTCGCCCAACACAACCTTGCAAACGAGCCGCGCAACGAACTCCACCATTACGGCATTTATTCGTGGCGTTGGCCAAGAAGATCCGCTGTGGGGTTATGAGCCTGGTGTGGGTATTTACATTGACGATATCTACGTTGCCCGCCCACAAGGTGCAGTACTTGATATCTTAAACGTAGAGCGTATCGAAGTATTACGAGGCCCACAGGGCACGCTGTATGGCAAGAACACCATTGGTGGGGCAGTAAAATATGTAACCCGCCGCATGTCGGGTGATCGCGAATTTTCCATTTCAGGCACTGTGGGTAGTTACGATCAGCGTGATGTAAAGGTAACGGGCGAATTACCGATTATCGATAACACACTGTACTTTGGTTTTGGTTACGCCAACCTGCAACGGGATGGCTACGGAACGTTCTTAACTAGCGATCTACCAAACCAAGACCGGGAAAATTACAACAAAGATGTACAAGCAATGCGGGCTACTCTCGAATGGACCCCATCAGATACCACATTTGTACGTTTAGCTTGGGATAAAACCGATGATAAATCCAACTCTAAAGGTGGCTATCGCTTATTACCAAGCATTCTCACTAATGCTCCAGTACCTGATAGTATTTACGATTCTTATACCAGTTTACCTACCGAAAACCGCGTAGAAACAGAGGGCGTAAGCTTAACGATTGAGCAAGAAATAAATGCTGAATGGCAGTTCCGTTCCATCACCGCGAATCGCGAAAACTTCTCACCGGTGAACATCGATTTTGATAATACATCATTACGTATTTTTGATGTGCCCGCAATTTATGATGATAAGTGGTTTACTCAGGAGTTTCAGTTTAACTACCGTTCAGATAACTTAAGTTTTGTATCGGGCTTGTATTACTACGATGCAGATTCGTGCGGTACCTTTGATGCCATTCTTGAAGTGCTCGGCCAAACAGCATTTGGCACTCCTGGCTTAACTCGTGAAGTATCAGGTTGCTCAAATAGTACTAGCACTGCTGCATATGGCCAGGGTACTTATCAACTGGATGATAAATGGTCTTTCACCGCTGGCTTGCGCTACACCCGCGATAAAAAAGAAGCATTGGTTCGAAATGGCCTAATTTTCGATACGGTATATCCGGCATCAGGCTGGATTCCTGGCTACGTGCGCGACCCATCAGTTGGTACGCCAGTAGTGTTAGATGATAGCAAAACGTGGAATAAGGTTACTCCGCGCTTAGGTGCCGAGTACCGTTACAGCAGCGATACCATGTTCTATGCAAGCTTTGGCCAAGGTTTTAAATCGGGAACCTTTAACCCCCGTGCAGAAACCGCAGAGCCAGCAGCAAACCCAGAAGATGTGTATTCATACGAAATTGGTGTGAAAAGTGATATTACTGATCGCTTACGTGTGAATGCTACTGCATTTATGCTTGATCATAAAAATCGCCAATATGTTTCTGTAATTCCAGATCCAAACGATTCAACAGTATTGAACCAGCGCTTAGCGAACGTGGGGCAATCAGATGCAACTGGTTTGGAGCTTGAGTTTACCTGGATCGCAACCAACGATTTAACCATCTACGGTAACCTTGGTTTAATTGATGCCAGCTTCAAAAACGTTTCTAGTTTTGATGCGCAAGGCAATCCAATTGATATTACCGATCAGTTCGTGATTACCAATACGCCAGATACTACCGCGAACATCGGTTTTAGTTATGATTTCCGCATTGCCAATGGCGATCTGGTATTTAATGGTAACTACAGCTATCGCAGCAGTTATGGTTTAACCGAGCTAAACAACCTACTCACCCAAGATGCGTATGGTTTGTTAAACCTTGGTGTGAACTGGTATAGCGCGAATGGCCAATGGCGAGTGGGGCTGCATGGGAAAAACCTTACCAACGAGAAATACCTTGTAGGTAACTATGCTTTCCTCAGCCCTGATCCAAATAATCCTGGCGAATTCTTACCTGGATTAGGCGGCGATACCACGCTAATTGGTTACTACGGCGATCCACGCACCGTTTCACTTACCGTGGGGTACCGGTTCTAAGTAATGCAGTAACGTTAAAGGTAGTTTTCTCTGGTACACCTTTGCCACCGTTATTGCAAAATAGCGGTGGCTTTTTTCTACCAATTTTGAAGCGCGGCTTGCAGGCTTGCCGCGCATCAGGTACAACAAGGTTCCATGCCCAATGAAGAAGACGAATAGCATGGCTAGAGCCATAATTGCCGATGATCATCCACTGTTTCGTGCTGCCCTAAAGCAGGCCTTAGCTGCGCCTTTGGGTAGCGATGTGCTGGAAGCTGAAAACTTCTCCGAATTACAAACAGTACTTGCCCAAGAGCGGCAAGTAGAGCTGTTGTTCCTTGATTTAAACATGCCGGGAAATAAGGGGTTAACTGGCCTCACCGCGATTCGCAATCAATATCCCGATGTGCTTATTTTAATCGTTTCAGCCAATGAAAACACCGATGTAATTCGCCGAGCTATGGCGTTTGGCGCCAGCGCATATGTGCCAAAATCAGCGCCGTTACCGATGCTAATTACCGCTGTAGAAGCCGTGCTTGCTGGTGATAGCTGGCTGCCCGAGCATTTGCAAGATGAACTCAGCCGCCCACCGAGCGCCGAAAGCCAAGATTTTGCCAGCAAATTGGAACAACTTACGCCGCAACAATTTAAAGTGCTAGCGTGCATTGCCGATGGCTTACTGAACAAGCAAATCGCATATGAATTGGATGTGCAAGAAACTACGATAAAACAGCATGTTTCGGCAATTTTACGTAAGCTTGGCGTGTACAACCGTACCCAAGCCGGCGTGATCTTCCACGATATGCTAAAAGCTGAAAACGACGCGTAACCGTTTCAGTAAGCGCAACAACGCCGCCTGCTTTAAAGGTTTTGGTAAGAACGCGGCGCGAATCTCTACCACCTGCTCACGAATACTCTCATCTGGATCGGCAGTGCTAATAATGGCGGGTAATTCTGCTTGCCATTGTTCACGTAACCGAAGAATACCGGTAACCCCTACCTCATCGTTATCAAGATGATAATCTACGAATAATAAATCGGGTTTACTAGCAACGGCTAAGGCCTCGCTTATTGAGTGGCATGAAAATACCGTGGCGCCCCAACTTTCTAATTGTTTGCAAATGGCGGTGCGCAAGGCTTCATCATTATCCAATAATAACACCCGTACGCCCTGCAGAATTTGCTGATTGCTGCCCACGGTTATCGGTGGCGCAGAAAACGCAGCATCTTGCACCCAGCCACTCACGGGCAATAAAATACCAAAGCTGGTGCCTTTGCCTAGCTCAGAGTGCAAGGCAATGGGTATTTCCAGTAATCTGCACATCCGTTCTACGATAGCGAGCCCCAAACCCAAACCTGGGTTCTCGGTAACCCCATCAAGTTGGTGAAACTCCTTGAATATTTCATCGCGTTTATCGGCTGGTATACCTACTCCAGTATCAATAATTTGTAGCTCTACATGGTTGTTACCGCGCCGCCGAATACCACAGAGTACTCGGCCATTTTCAGTGTATCGAATGGCATTAGAAATAAGGTTTTGAATCACACGTGAAAGCAAACGCTTATCGGTGGTAACCCGAACGCCACTGGTGCGCACTCGCAACCGTAGGCCCTTTTCTTGCGCCAACACGGTAAAGGATTCCGCTAACGGCTTCAAAATATCATCAAGCGGCACATCGCGAATATCTGGCTTTAAATTGCCCGATTCCAACTTGGTCATTTCTAACAACATGGTGAGTAGCTCTTCGGCATTGCTCAATGATTGCTGCAATTGATTCGCCAAAGCAAACTCTTCTGCCTGTTCAGCTAACCGCAGCCGCTCGCGCAACATTTCGCAAAACAGTGATGCGGCATTAAAAGGCTGCATCAAATCATGGCCTGCCGCTGCAAAAAACCGCGATTTGCTTACGTGGGCATCTTCCGCTACTCGCTTGGCTACTTCCAACTCACTATTTGCTTCACTTAATGCCTGAGTTCGATCGGCCACACGCTGTTCCAGCCCAACATTAATCTCGTGCAATTGCTGCTGCGCATGCACAAGCTCGGTTATATCGGTATACGCAGTAACAAAGCCACCCTCTGGCATTGGGTTCCCTTGCAGCTCTATTACCCGGCCGCTGTGCTCGCGTTGGTAACGATAACTGCTACCATGGCGCAAGTAATTCAGGCGCTTTTGCACTTCTTTCTGAATATCGGCATCAGGCTCACCAAACAAGCCTCGTTTGGCGTTGTAACGTAGTAATTCCACCACGGGCATGCCAGCACGAATAAAGCCTTCAGGATAATTAAAAATCTCCAGATAGCGGCGATTCCAGGCCACTAAGCGCAACTCTTTATCAATCACGCTGATGCCTTGGGGAATGTTTTCCACACTCGCCTGTAATAGTTCTCGATTAAAGCGATACATGCGAGAAGCTTCACTTGCCCAATCCGCCATATCGTCTACATTAGCGGGAGAGCTGCGAGCTAGGCCATGCAGAATTAAACGGCTGGCGGCAGTACCTACTGCGCCAGCAAGCTCGCGTTCAATACGTTGTAATAGCCCCGGCGGAACAAGCCCTTCCGCGGGCGCCGCCGCTAACGTTAAACCCAACCGCTGATCAAGCTGAGCCGTATCTTTATCGTCTATAAAGCGGGCTAAAACCGAACGTAAACGGCCCCAATTCACTTGCCGCTTCGAACCGGTATCGGCGTGTTCACTATCCGGCTTTAAAAAGCGCGCTGCGTGTTGTTGCTCTGCTTCATTATCGGCAAACAGTAAGGACCCGAGAATATAGAGCAGCAAATTCATCGCCAAACTGCTTAAAACACCATGGCTAATCGCCAAATCAGTAATTTCTTGGCGCGCACTCAGCGAAGGCAGTAATAACATCACTATCCAAATCAAGGTACCAGCAGCCATACCGGCCATTGCTCCCACACGGCTGCTGCGCTGCCAATACATTCCGCCCACTAAAGCCGGCGCCAGCTGGGCCAGCAGCGCCATCGCTATCAAGCCATTACTTACTAATGGCACGCCACTTTCAGTAGCTTGGTGATACCAATAAGCCAGCGCAATAATGAGCACCATGGTAAGCCTGCGAATGGTAAGTACCGAACTTGAAGTAAGCTGTAACTCCTGTTGTTTTGCCTTGCGCAGACGCAACCAAAGTGGGGTAAACACATCATTCGACATCATAATACTGAGCGCTAATGTAGCCATGATCACCATGCTTGTGGCGGCGGCTAAACCACCAATGAAGGCGATTAAGCTTATATCGGGGCGGTTCATTAGCACCGGTACCGCGAGCATTAGCATATCTTCACCTCGGCTTTCCGGAACGAGTAACATGGCCGCTAATGCAATCGGTAGAATGAAAAAATTAATGGCAAACAAATACAGCGGAAACGCCCAACGCGCCTTTTTCAATTCTTCTGGGCTAGTGTTTTCAACGAAGTTCACGTGAAACTGGCGCGGCAACAAGAACATCGCCAGCGCCCCAAGTAGCATGTGCGTTATATAAATATAAGTGCCATTGGGTACGCCGGTAAGCATCGCTTGGGTTGCAGGCTGGGCGGCTGCCTGAATAAACAGATCGGCAAAGCCATCAAAAAGCTGATAGGTACAAAACAGGCCTACCGCGCTAAAAGTTACCAATTTCACGATGGATTCAAACGCCACGGCATCCATTAAGCCTGGGTGTTTCTCCGCAAGGCTTAAGCGCCGTGCGCCGAACAAAATGGCAAACACCATCATTACCAATGCAACCCCAGCACTTACATCGGTAAACCAGGGAATACGAGTAGCATCAAGGCCGGTAATTGCTGAAAAGCTCGCACTCACCGCGCGTAATTGCAAGGCGATATACGGAACCAAGGCCACAAATGCAATAAAGGTTACACATACGGCGATGGTTTGTGATTTCGCGTAGCGGGAGCCGAGCAGATCGGCAATGGAGGTTAAGTTCTGCTGCTTTACCACGGTAAGCAACTTCAATAAGAAACGATGAGCAAACAAAAATACGATAATGCCGCCAAGATAGGTAGGCGCTAGCCACCAACCGTAATGAGCCGCTTGTGTAACCGTGCCGTAAAATGCCCAGGTAGTGCAATGCACACCCAGCACCAAAGAATAACGCCATGGTTTGGGGGTATTGTTTTGCTTTCGCTCACCTCGGGAGGCAATTAAAAACAGCAGCGCCAAATATAAAAACGCGATAAAGATAACCAGGGAAGCTGGCAACATATCATTCTCTTTTGCGGCTGAGGTTGTTTAGAGTGCTCATATAGCAATTGCACGAATCGAACTGCAGGTGCTACAGGCTTATTTTTGTTAGTATATTTAATTACTCGATATGCGTTATGCGTATGCTTTACATTAGGGCATCGCGCCACAAAATTGAAGTGTAATTTTAGCTGTAAGTTGGAATTCTATGAACGCTCAGCAACAACAATCAAAGCTTACTAATAGCAGCCCCCAATCTTGCCCTCTTTGCGCGGCGCAAGATAGCCAGCACGCACCTCACGTTTGGCATACTGAGCAACGCAAGCCGCTCGCTGGTCGAGTACATTTACGTTGCCCTAACTGCGCTCTGGTATTTGTACCTAGCCTTTACCATTTAAGCGCTACCGCGGAAAAATCGCATTATGATTTGCACGAGAATAACCCTAGTGATGCTGGTTACCGAAAGTTTTTAAGTAGAGCCGCAGAGCCGATTCTACGCTTAATGCCAGTGGGCTCACATGGCCTAGATTTTGGGAGCGGCCCAGGGCCAACCTTATCATTGATGTTAAATGAGGCAGGTATGCAATGTGCGGATTATGATCTGTATTACGCCCATTATCCTGAGCTTTTGCAACAACAATATGATTTCATTACCAGCACCGAAGTATTTGAGCATTTAGCAAACCCCCGCGCAACGCTGGATCAGCTTGTGCCATTACTGAATAAAGGTGGGTTGTTAGTGATCATGACCCAGCGCCCTCGGGATATTACCGCCTTTGCCCAATGGCAATATATTCTCGACCCCACTCACATCACGTTTTTCAGCGAGCAAAGCTTTGCATATATTGCTAAGCACTGGCAGATTGAACTACTTGAGCTACACCAAGATGTTGCGGTGTTTCGCAAGCCGCTGATCTAAACCTTGTTGATCCTGTATTCAGCTTACCGGTTCTGCTTGGTTTTTATTACGTTAAGGCGCCTCGCGTTCACCGCGTAGTTCTTGGCCTGCTTGATACAGCGTAAGCGCTATTACCTCGCCTTCTTCGTTACGTTCAAACACAAAGCGCGCACCAAACATCGCGTTTTCAAATACGTCTGTTTCCTTGTAAAACACCTCCGCGGCAGGCTGACCCGTTCCTTGAATCATTAACTTAGCATCTTCTGCAAAAACACGAATGGAAAAGCCAGGGAACAGTGGATAAATCCCTTCGTAATCGGCTAATGCAACCGTGCTTGGCATTGCTGCCAAGATATAAGGAGTTCCAGGGGGGATATTTGCATCCAATAAATGAATGCCTAAACGCTGAATATCTCCTGTTTGATATAGCGCGGCATTGCTCATTACTACGCTCGCCGTTTGTTGCTCCGCATCGATCACAACAACGGTAGTAAAACCTATCGTTCCGCCGCCATGCATTAGGTACTCACGTTCGCCCACCGTTGCGTACATCCAACCCCAGCCATATTTACCCTCAGCTACTTGAGCCAAAGGCTCTTGGCTTACTGCTAAAGCAGCTGCTAACCATTCTGGCCCAGCGCCCAAGTGCCCAGCCAACCATGCTTCCATATCAACAAGGCTTGCGCGCACACCGCCCACACCCTGCATGTTCATTGGGAAGTTCCAATTCACCACAGGCTTGCCATCAGCACTGCGGGGCTGCATGGTTTCGCCAGAAAAACTAGCCGTATTCATACCCAAGGGTTCATAAAGGTACTGAGCGTAAAGCTCATCAAGTACTTTTCCGCTGGCTTCACTGGCAATCATTGAAAGTAGCATATAAGCAAAATTCGAATAACCAAACTGCAGGCCGGGCTCTCCCTCCAGTTCCGCTTGCGCTAGTGATTGCCAAAGTGCTTCTGCCGTAAAATCAGCATAGGGATCATTCACATCTTCCGGAGTCAACAATATCGGCAAGCGCGGCAAGCCAGAGGTATGGGTAAGCATATGGCGCAATAGAATAGGCTGCTCGCCTACTTGAGGCACCTCTATACCCTCGGGCGCCCATTCTGCAAGCGTTTGATCTGGATGTAGCACCCCTTCTGCCTGCAGTTGCGCAATAACCCCGCCAAGCATTACTTTCGACACTGAACCTATCTCATAACGCGAATGTTCGTTGGGGAGTGTGATTGCATCATGTTCATCACTGGCAGCACAATAGAAACCACGCTCGCTTTGCAAAGCACCCGTTGCCGTTCGGCTCACACGAGCCGCGGCTAGGCACGCACCAGAGGCGTCACCTTGAATCCGAGCCTGTAAGGCTTCAGTGATTTGCTCTGAGGCTTCTACGTGAATGAGTTGCGCATTATCTGGTTGCGAACAACCACTTAACGCAGTAATACTTACTAACAAAACGCCAAAACCAAGCTTAGTTATTGTTTTATTCATCTATTTTCTCCCCTGAATGCTGTAGTTTGTTCTACAGTGATGAACAAACACTATAGCTTAAACGCGTTATTTTTGAATTTATTCCTAATCTGGAGAGATAGTTATGCTTGATTTAACAATGTACCAAACCAGTTTACTTTGGGTTGGCATTTTATTAGCCGTTATTATTCTGCAATGGTTAATCGCCGCATATGCAAAAGCTTCGGAACCCGGTGCCATCCCCGGGCAGCCACCGCGCGCATTTGGCCACGCCCACTTTGCCTTCCGGGCTTGGCGTACCCACCAAAACTCACTAGAAAACGCCAGCACCATGGTCGGTGGCGCAATTTTCGCTATTTTGGCCGGTGCCAATCCAGCTTGGTTGCAGGGGTTATTGGCGATTATGGTAGTAAGCCGCATTGCTCATATGGCCCTTTACTATAGTATTGCTACAGATAAAAACCCAAGCCCGCGCAGCTACTTCTTTATGATAAGTTGGCTAGCGAATGTTGCCGTTATTGTTTTGGGCATCATTGCCATCATCGTTTAGCGGCTACACGCTCGTATTCAAGCGAGCGTGCAGTTACCACCTTATCGTTTGCGAAAGGGAATGATCATGAAACTATTTGTTCGTAGCCTACTAAAAGGCTTAGCTATTCTACTGCCATTGATTATTACCATCGAACTGATTCGCTGGTTATTAAGAACGGTGGAATCAAGTTTATCGCCGGTGCTTGAAGTAGTGTTACCAAACCAATGGTACCTTCCTGGCATGGCCATTATCTGCTTCATTTTACTCTGTGTATTTATTGGCTTTAGCGCGCGGTGGAAAAGCTTTGATTGGTTGTGGAGCTTACCTGGCAAAGTAATGATGAAAATTCCGGGCACCAAGCAAATTTACGGCATCATGCAAGATGTAATAGATGTGATGTCGGGGAAGAATTTCGCTGATGAATCGGTAGTTCTCGTTCAACTCCCACAATCTAAGGTTGAACTGATTGGTATTGTAACCAAAAAGAGCGGGATAAAAAATGACCGTATGTCGTCGCTAATTGAAGACGATCATATCGCGGTATTTTTGCCTATGGCATATAACGTGGGTGGCTATACCATCATTGTGCCGCGCTCGTGCACCAAGAATATTGATATGAAGCCAGCAGAAGCATTGCAGCTGGTATTAAGTGGTGGTTTGGGCTCTTCCAACATGCCAAAAAAGAACTAAGGCAATAAGAATTTCAGCAACCTTATGCTCAGTTTAATCTAGAAATGCGCTTACATCTAGGCATAAAAAAAACCGGCGATTGCTATGCAATTGCCGGTTTTTAATTCTGCTTTACTTACTAAATCAAATGATAACTTATCAGATGATTAGAACTGGTAACGAACACCAATTTTAGCAGACCAAGTTGAAGCACGTGCATTGAAGCGAGTTGCTGACGCAGGTGTTTCATCGAAGCCACCGAAAGGTGTACTGTAAATGTACTGTCCAGTTTCAGGATCAACTGCCACTGCAGCTAAGTTAACACCAGTATCTGAGAAGCTTACAGTGTGGCGCTGGTTCTTAATACCAACCATCTCTAAAACGTTACGAATATCTACGTAAATCGCACCTTTATGGCCTTCCATTAAACCTGGAATTTCTTGCTCGAAGCGGAAATCTAGGTTGGTGTTCCAAGGGCCACGGTTGCCTTCATTACGCACCGCATAACCACCAGCGAACTGGCTTAGGTTAGCTGCATCTAACCACTGAGAGAACTCAGCGTAGGTTAAACCACCGCTATAACGTACGTTTGGATCATCTGCTCCACTTGGAATGTACGGCAAATAGTTGCTTGAAGACCACAAGTTGTTTTGTGAGCCATCACCAAAACCACGGAAACGGAAGGTATCAAGCGCGTAGCTATATGGACGGCCTGAAGTACGGTCCCAGAACAGTGCGAAGTTCGAACGGTAACCCGGGCGCAGCTCATACGAGTAATTCACTGACGCCATAAAGCGGTGCTCGATTTCATATGAAGCTCGACCAACAGTAGGGTTGTTCTTATCGATCGCAGTTTGGAAGTTGTAGTTTGAGTGTGCAGTAGATGAACCACCAGAAGTGATATCTTTCACGTCTTGGTTGGTATAGCTAAGGCGCAAGCTCAAGCCGTTATCCCAAGTGTTACCAGCGCTGAAAGTAGACACGATACTACGGCCACCAGAAACGTTATTCAACAAGATATCGTAGCGATTGGTATTAAAGCCACCTACGGTATCAGGACGTGGGCCTGCTAATGGATCCCAGCTTACATACAATGGACGACCGCCAGCTGAAGTAACTTGGTTGCCAGCATCGTCGAGTAGTGCCGCTTTAGCTAGGTTAGTCCACGCTACTTCACGGTTTTTCTCGGTGTAAATTACTTCCGCAGATGCAAACCACCCTTCACCTAACGGGCCTAAATCTAACTCTGCATAATCAAGCGCTAAGCTGTAACGCGTATCGTATGGCATTTTGAAGTTAGGATCGATTGGCGTAGTGTTACCATCACCGGCTTGCAATGCATCGCGCATTGATTGTGGAACACTCTTAATATCTACATTTTCAACGTTGTTTAGGTTTGGCGCTGCAACAATGGTTACACCATCGTTGGTATAGGCATTAGAGATCCACACATTCGGACGACCACCAGAGAACATACCGGCACCACCACGAATAGTGATGTTATCGTTGTACTCATAGTTGAAGCTAAAGCGTGGTAGCCACAGGTCTAACCCATCCATGTTGTTCGTGTTATCAAAACCATAGCGATCCACGAAGTTTTGGTTAAACGCTGGTCTATCGCTTGAGCTAAAGCGCTCATAGCGTAAACCGAAGCTTAGCGTTAAATCCCAGTTCACATCCCAAGTATCTTGTAAGTACAACGCGGTGCTGCTGTATGCAAATTCTGCCGCGCCATCATCTGAGTTGTTCGTGAACGCATTTTGATACTGAACTTGTGAGGCAGAACGATTCTCAAAATCGGCAATGCTATCGAAGAAGAAGTTACCCAACGAGTTTTGTACGAATACGTTAAACACGTCAATTTCTTGATGTTCGATACCAAACTGAATTTGATGCTCGTTCATTAAGTATTCAGCATGCAACTGCAATTCTGTAGTAGTAGTTTCCAAACGGTTTGCATGGCGCGAACGATCTGGACCAAGGTTAATTTGACCAGCGTTACCGCCTGGGTTCTCATCGTCAAGGAAGCGAACTTGCACTTGGCCAAAGTTACGGCCTAATGACGGATCCTGGCCAGTTGTTACATCTTTAACAGAGGCTTTAAATTCAGTACTGAAATTGTTTGCCCAATCTGAATATACTTGTAGTGCAAAGTTATCCATTTCTTGGGTACGCGTGTACCAGTAAGAATTTAAGTTTAAGTTAGTTAGGCCACCGGTAGTTGTATTGTTGGCTGCAACATCTTTAGCGCTTTGGTAAGTAAACGATAAGCGGTGGTCGTTATTAATGTTCCAGTCGATTTTTGCTAAGATTTTTTCATCTTGCTGATCCGGCTGCACATTCCAATCACCAGCATCAACACCGTAAACATCCCGAGCAATGCCCTGAATACGGTTAATTACGCTAGGATCAATGTTCTTTGTTTCAACAGCAGATGAGCCCAACGGGCCTTGCGCAATTGAAGTTGGCTCTGAATATTCTTCGTAGTTTACAAAGAAGAATAATCGATCTTTAAGGATAGGCCCGCCAAGGCTGAAACCATAGGTTTCTTCTTTATAATCAAGGTTCGGCCGCGCCGCATTTGGAGTATAACGGCTTGCTTTTGGACTGCCAGCTAAATCATCGCTGGCGAACTCATAAAATACTGAACCACGGAATTCATTGGTACCAGAACGAGTTACTGCGTTGATACGCGCGCCTGTAAAGCCGCTATAACGTGCATTAAATGGAACTGATTGGATTGATACCTGCTCTATAGCATCAATAGATACCGGTGAACGGTTAGTTGGATAGCCACCAGAGTTCAAACCAAAATCATCGTTCTGGCCGATGCCATCTACAGTGATACTGTTATAACGTGGGTTATTACCACCAACCGTAAGTGAACGGTTATCATCACCTAAATCGGTTGCTAATGGATTTTGCCGTACAACATCTTTCAAATCACGATCGAAAGTTGGCATGTTGCGAATTTCACTTTCACCCCAAGTGCTCGAAGAGCCTGCTTGCAATGAAGTAGTATTGATTGTGCGACCCGTTACGGTAATTCGCTCTATGTTATCGCGACGCTCATCAAGTTGAGCATTCAAACGATAAGCATCACCTAACTGCAAGAAGATATCTTCTAAAGTTTTGCCTTCGTAAACATCTGAATCGATGATAACAATGTAAGGACCACCAACGCGCAAACCTGTTGCGGTAAATACACCCGCTGAGTTGGTTGTTGCTGTTGAAATAGTACCGGATGGAACGTGCTGGATGATAACGCGAGTATTGGCCACTACTTCGCCTTGTGGACCAACAATCTGGCCACGCATTGCAGATGAAGTATCTGCGATTGCGATTCCAGACATACCTAACGTAAGCGCTACTGCTGCAGCAATGCGAGTCAGTTTCGTCGTTTTAGTCATGCCAATTTTCCTGCATAGTTAGTGTGTGAGAGTTTTGAGTAATCTTGGTCGCGCTACGATAATCAAGGAATGTTGCAATTCAATGACAATCGACAAAATTAAGCGCGCGTATTCTATGACAAATTCGTGACAGTTTCACCGCTTTTCTGCCGAAATTTGCCGCCTTTTTGTTATTTAATTGTAACTTACCAGTTATGTTTTCGAGTATAGATTATACAACTAAGATGACAAAATTTTTACAATTGCCATAGATTAATTATTGATCAGCAGCAAGATATTCGCTTATTTCGGTTATAAAGGCGTGGCCATATCGCTCCAGCTTAATTAAACCAACACCTGATATACGCAGGAATTCTTGTTCAGAGGTGGGCAGTAACAAGGCCATTTCTTGGAGGCTCACATCACTGAATACCACAAATGGTGGCTTACCTTCGGTTTCAGCGATTTCTTTACGCAACTTCTTCAAGCGCCTAAATAACGCTTTATCATGTTGGCCTTGCTCAACCACACTGTTGAGCCCACTAGTGGCAGCCAACCGCGGTTCGGCAAGCGTAAGCGCTATTTCACCACGCAATAACGGCCGAGCCTCTTCGGTAAGCACCAAGGCGCTATGCCGACGAATATCTTGAATGAGCAAGCCCCGATGAATTAATTGCCGAATCACAGAAACCCAATATTCAGCAGAGTGATCGCTACCGATACCATAGGTGGAAAGTTGCTCGTGGTTGAACTGTTTAATTTTTTGGTTTTGGCTGCCTCGCAGTACATCTACCACATGGTTCACACCGAACTGTTGGCCCGTTCGATATACACAACTTAGCGCTTTTTGTGCATCTACTGTGCCATCATACTGGCGGGGAGGTTGTAAACAGAGATCGCAATTACCACAGGCTTTATCGCGATACTCATTGAAGTAGTTTAATAACACTAAACGGCGGCAGGTTTGCGCCTCCGCAAATGAATTCATGGCGGAAAACTTTTGCTTTTCCACCCGCAATTGCGGTGTTTCATCATGCTCTTCCAGCATACGCCACACCCAAGCCGCGTCGCCTGGCTCGTACAACATAATCGCTTCGGCTGCGGCGCCATCACGACCTGCTCGGCCAGTTTCTTGATAGTAGGCTTCGATGCTGCGAGGCAAATCAAAATGCATAACAAAGCGCACATTCGGTTTATTGATACCCATGCCAAAGGCAACCGTGGCCACTACTACATCAATATCATCACGAATGAAGCCTTTTAAGGCGGCATTACGCACATCATGATTTAATCCAGCATGGTAGGCGGCCGCGCGCACTCCTTCTCGCATCAGCATTTCGGCAAGCTCTTCTGTGCGTTTTCGGCTACCACAATAAATGATGCCAGATGCACCACGTTGCCGTTTCACATATTTTAGTACTTGAGTACGAGCCTTATATTTTTCTTGCACGATATAACGAATATTGGGGCGATCAAAGGAGCCTTGCACTAAGCGTGGTTCACGCAGTTGCAAACGATCGATAATATCTTGCCGGGTTACCGCATCAGCAGTTGCCGTAAGTGCTAGAACAGGCACGCTAGGCAACCACTCGCGCACCATTCCTAGCTGCCCATACTCAGGCCGAAAATCATGGCCCCATTGCGAGATACAGTGTGCTTCATCTACTGCGATCAACGCTACCTTGAGCTCTTGCAAACGCTCACGGAAATGAGCCTGCAACAACCGCTCCGGCGCCAAATACAGCACCTTCAGCTCACCACGGTGTAATAGGCGAAAGGTTTCCATAATTTCTGGGGCATTTAAGCCAGAGTGAATAGCAGCGGCAGGCAACCCTACTTCCCGCATTGCGGCAACTTGGTCGTCCATTAAAGATACCAACGGTGAAACTACAATGGTAACGCCATCGAGTAACATAGCGGGTAGCTGGTAGCATAGTGATTTACCAGCACCCGTTGGCAACAAAGCAAGCGTATCGCCACCAGCAAACACATTACTAATAATCTCTTCTTGGCCAAATCGAAAAGCATCATAGCCGAATACCTTTTTCAGTAATTCAGCCGCCTGAGTAAGCGTTGCACCTTGGTGTTCGGTTGCGTGATGATTGGCCATGGAAAACTGTGGCAATAGATTCTCACTTTGTTGTTATGGTATTCGCATTGGGTGTGTTGCTTAAGCATCTTCCTTTAGCTACCTAGATTCATAACGATTTCGGCGCAAAAACAAGGCGATCCGCTGATTCAACATTGACTCAAAGTTTGATGCTGCCTATTGTATGCATCCTAGCCACAGATAACCATGAGCATATGACGCATTCTGCCGTAATTGAGCAAATTTCCGCCTTTATGAACGAACGGATCCCTTTTCAAAAGTATCTGGGTATCCAAGTAACCAAATTTGACGCGCAAGAATCGGAAGTGCGCTTTCAATGGAAAGATGAACTGGTGGGCAACGCGCCCATGCAAATTCTGCATGGTGGGGCCACAGCTACCGCTTTAGATACCGCTGGCGGCGTGGTGATTATGGCGAGCGTTATTGAACGTTTAGATAAAGGTCTAACCGCTGAGCAAATCGTAAAACATATGGCCCGCTGCGGTACTATTGATTTACGTGTGGATTATGTGCGCCCCGGCCGTGGTAAAGAGTTTATTACTACCGCTACCATTATTCGTTCAGGCAGCCGGGTAGCTGTTGCGCGTATGGAGATGCATAATGAAGAAGGCATGTTAATTGCTTTTGGTACTGGCACTTATATCGTTGGCTAAAAACACCTTCCACCGTATTAAGGGCCTAATCTGCCTCTCACATAGGTAACATTTGTGGCGAACTCAAATACCCCAGACACCGGTACAAACACTGCCCGCCAAGGCGTTTTCTTCGCTCTTGGCGCCTATATGATTTGGGGTTTAGCGCCAATTTATTTTAAAACACTCGCCCATGTGCCAGCCCTAGAAGTGCTTGCTCATCGAATTATGTGGGCGTTTCTTTTTATGTTGGTACTAATTTTAGCCAGTGGCCGCATGCAACAGGTGGTGCGCGCCTTTGATTCCCCAAAGCTACTACTACAACTGGCACTTGCTGCCTGTTTAATTGGCTTGAACTGGTTTTTGTTTATTTGGGCTGTGGCCAACGACCATATTCTTGATGCCAGCCTGGGTTATTATATTAATCCGTTACTGAACGTGGCCATAGGTATGCTGTTCTTCGGCGAACGTTTGCGCCGCTTGCAAGTGATTGCCGTATTATTGGCGGTTATTGGTGTGGCGATTCAAATCATTACTTTCGGCTCGGTACCATGGATAGCACTGGTGCTAGCGGGTTCTTTTGCTACCTATGGCGCAATCCGCAAAAAACTGCCATTTGATTCGCTTACTGGCTTATGGCTGGAAGTAATTCTGCTATTACCTTTTATCTTGGTTTATTTCTTTATATTTGCTAATAGTAGCGCTAGCAACATGTTGGAAAATACATGGCAACTCAATGGCTTGTTAGTATTGGCTGGCGTTATTACCACGGTGCCTTTGCTGTTCTTTACTGGCGCCGCCAAGCGCATTCGCTACTCCACCTTGGGGCTGTTCCAATACATTGCACCCAGCATGATGTTTATCTTAGCAGTACTGATTTATAACGAACCACTTTCCGCAGATAAGCTGATCACCTTCATTATTATCTGGAGCGCCCTCGCCATCTACACTGTAGATGCAGTACGCACGCATCAGCAAGTGCGCAAAGCTGCGAAAGCGATTCGGGCGAGCGAGTAATGCTAACTTAATGGCGTGAGCTTGGCGTAGCTCACCATGAGCCATTTGCTTCCCACTGCATCAAAATTTACTTGAATGCGGCTTTGCGGCCCGGAGCCCTCGTAGTTCAGCACGGTTCCTTCGCCGAACACTTGATGCAAAACACGCTGCCCTAAGCGAAAGCCCGTTTCCGTAAAAGATTCATGGGAAGCGCCACTATGGAAACGGCTACGCTGTTGCATGGGTTGCTGTACCCGGGTTTGCGCCCGCACTTCATCAAGATACTCCACAGGAATTTCGGCGATAAAGCGGCTTGGCGTATGAAAGTTTTCTTGGCCATATAAGCGCCTACTTTCCGCGTAGGTAAGAATGAGCTTTTCCATGGCTCGGGTCATGCCCACATAACAAAGCCGCCGCTCTTCTTCCAGCCGCCCAGGTTCTCCTGCCGACATTTGTGAAGGAAAGGTTCCTTCCTCCATGCCGGTCATGAATACCAAACGGAATTCCAGCCCTTTAGCACTATGTAAGGTCATCAGCTGCACCGCATCTTGATATGCATCCGCTTGCTCTTCACCCGATTCTAATGCAGCATGAGCGAGAAATTCGGCCAGAGGGGTTATGCCTTCCTCGCCAGTAGGGGCAAACGTTTCCGTAGCACTTACTAGCTCTTGCAAGTTTTCTACGCGAGTTTCTGCTTTATCACTTTGTTCGGCTTGGTACATTGCCAACAAGCCACTGCGCTTCATTACAGTATCCGCTTGCATGGAAAGTGGCTTATCTGTGCAGTGATCTTCGAGCTCATTAATTAAATCCAAAAAGCCTGCCACTGCGCTTTTTGCCCGGCCACTCAGCAGCGATTCCTGCACCATAACGCGAGCCGCATCCCACATCGTAAGCTGCCGACCGCGAGCTAATTCGCGCACTAATCCAAGTGTGCGTTCGCCGATACCCCGGGTGGGTGTATTCACCACACGCTCGAACGCGGCATCATCTTGGCGATTGCTCAGCAAACGCAAATAGGCCACGGCATCTTTCACCTCTTGGCGATCAAAGAAGCGCAAGCCACCATAAATGCGATACGCCAACCCTGCGTACAACAAGCCTTCTTCCAGCACCCGCGATTGCGCATTATTACGATATAACAATGCCACATCACTAAGCGCGCCGCCTTGATCTTGCCAGCGCTTAATTTGGCTCACAATGTAACGGGATTCTTCTTGTTCATTAAATGCCGCATACAGGGAAATTTGCTCACCCTCTTGGCCTTCGGTCCATAAATCTTTACCAAGCCGATCGCTATTATTACCGATTACTTTGTTGGCAGAATTCAAAATGGTGGCCGTAGAGCGATAGTTTTGCTCTAAACGGATTGTTTGCGCGTTGGGGAAATCACGTAAGAAATGTTGCAGGTTTTCCACCTGAGCCCCACGCCAACCGTAGATCGATTGATCATCATCACCAACAATCGCCACATGGTTTTCTTGCCCCGCAAGCATGCGTACCCAGGCATACTGAATTTGGTTCGTATCTTGGAATTCATCTACCAAAATATGCCGGAACCGGCGCTGGTAATGCTCGCGCACATGTTTGTTATCGCGTAATAGCTCGTGTACGCGCAATAAGAGTTCGGCAAAATCTACCAAACCCGCTCGATCGCAAGCCTCTTGATAAGCGCGATAGATTTGCAACTGGGTTTGCTCAGTAGGATCAAAGGTATCAATGTGCTGCGCCCGCAAACCATCGTCTTTCTTGGCATTGATGTACCATGCTGCTTGCTTAGCAGGCCATTGCTTTTCGTCTAAATTAAGCGCCTTAATGGTGCGTTTCAGCAGGCGCTGCTGATCATCCGAATCGAGGATTTGAAAGTTCTGCGGCAAACGCGCGTCTTGATAATGCGCTCGCAATAGCCGATGAGCTAGGCCATGGAACGTACCTATCCACATACGCTGCACATCACGGCCAAGCAGTTTTTCTACGCGCCCGCGCATTTCCGCTGCAGCTTTATTAGTAAATGTTACCGCCAATATCGACATGGGTGAGTAATTCATTACTTGAATTAACCAAGCAATACGATGCACCAATACTCGAGTTTTGCCGCTGCCCGCTCCCGCCAGTACCAGCATATCTTGCTCGCCGGCACTAACCGCCTCACGTTGGCGATCATTTAAGCCATCTAAAAGATAAGAAACATCCATTGGGGTACCTTTATTCATATCGGGCGGTTTTGGTTTTCAGCGCTGTTAAGTGAGCAATGTTACTGTATAAAAAACCAGTAGGCAATGCGCAATTAACGCATTTGAGGAGGCCGTGTTGGTAGCTGAATTCTAGGAAAAAACTGCGTTAAGCTAACGTGGTAATAAGGCAGCAAGCGCCTGCACATCGCTAATGGTGGCGTGCGGTAAGCGAGTAGCTGGGCCACTTTCCGCTTTCCCTGAAGCCGCGGGTTGTAGCCAAATCGCTTGTGCTCCGAACGTATGCGCTCCTTGCACATCACTTACCGGATGATCCCCCACGTGCAGAAGTTGCCCCGCATCACGTAACAACAAATGCTGCGCTGCTGCAGTAAACATATCACTGAAGGGTTTACCACGCAGGCCATTACCCGGCTGATACGCCGCTTGAAAGTAATCACCTAAACCAATTCGCTGTACATCGGCATTACCGTTACTAATGGCTACTAACGGATAAAACTCTGCTAACTGCGCCAGCAGCGCATGTACTTCAGGGGTTATTTCTACGCGATTACGTGCACTTAAAAACTCGGCCATGGCTGCCCGCGCTGCGCGCTCTGCATCAGCAATACCATACTGTTTAAGCGTGCGTTGCAGGGTGGCCATCCGTAACGCAGTCATGTTACTGGCCAATTCCGCATTCTCGGCAGCAACTTGATTACGCAGCGCTCGCCACGCCAATACATCAAGCTCAGCGGTTTGCGGGTAGGTATCAGCGAGAAAATCAGCCACATGCTGCTCAGCACGCAACATTACCGGCACGTTATCGTACAACGTATCATCAAGATCGAAGCTAATTGCCGTGAACGGCCGCAAACGTTGGTGAAATTGCCACATAACTGCTCTTCTCTGTAACTACTCTGTTGTTCGCTTAGCGCCGTTTCGCGCGCGGGTGCGCTGCATCATAAACTTCAGCTAAACGTTGAAAATCTAAATGTGTATAAATTTGTGTGGTGCTCAAATTGGCGTGCCCAAGCATTTCTTGTACAGCACGTAAATCGCTACTGGCTTCCAACATATGGGTGGCAAAGCTATGGCGTAATTTATGCGGGTGTAAATTATCAAATAGGCCTTGCTCTACTCCCCACTTCTTCAAACGCAGTTGCACCGATCTAGGAGTTAAGCGCTTTTGCTGTTTACTTAAAAACAATGCAGGTTGATCACTGCTAGGCCAAGTATTGCGCTCAGCAAGCCATTGCCGCAGCCATTTCGCGGCTTCCTTACCATAGGGCACAATGCGGGTTTTATTGCCTTTACCTGTAACACGGAGCTCACGGTCGGGTTGAATATCGTTTACGTTTAGCGAAACCAGCTCTGCTAAGCGCAAACCACTGCTGTACATGAGTTCAAACATCGCCCGATCGCGCAGCGCCAACGGATCATCGGCTGGAAACTCTAATAGCTGCAAAATTGCATCAATATCGAGGTTTTTCGGTAATCTTTTCGGGGATTTCGGTGCTTTTACTACTTTCGCAGGATTGGCACTCAGTTCACCGCGTGCCACCAGTGCATCAAAAAATGTGCGAAGGGCGGCCAAACGTTGGTGCAAGGTACTTGGCCCTGCACCCGCATGCCGCCAAGCCATTACTAAGCGCTCTACAGTAGTTACATCTACTTCTTGCCAACGTTCCACACCAAGCGCTTCTAACTCTACAATAGCTTTGGTTAACTGCCGTTGATAGCTTCCCACGCTGTGTGTGGAGTAGCCGCGCACGTCGCGTAAATAATCTATAAAGCGGGTTACTTCAGCGGCTAATGTCATATTAGCGTTCTGTGTTACTGGCTATGCTACTAACCGCGGCAGATTCCTTTGCATTGGCTGCGAGATTTTCAGAGGAAAGCATGCCAGGTAGTAAGAAGCCCAATAATACCTGTAATTGGGAAATAAGCAGGAAATCCATAGCCGGCTCAAAGTGCAATGAATCTCGGCTACCCACAGCCAGAATACCTAGCTCGCCTTGTGCACCTAACTGCAATAAGGCCGCCGATTGCACTTGCTGTTCGGCACTAAATAGTAACTTTTGTTCATCTTGGCTTAAGCGCCCTAAGTACACGGGCTGCCCTTGAAAGCGGCGAGATAATAATTGTTTGTGGGTGTCAGCAGAAAACTGATACTGCTCTGGCACAGCCAAGGCATTATCAAACAGCTTCAGGCTACACGCGGTTAAACCCATTTCTTGGGTAAAGGTATTTTCCAATACCGCCACTAATTCAGCAAAGCCATTGGCTTTTAACAGTTGTTGATAGAGATTGCTGTAGCGCCGAAACAATAGTTCATTATGCTGAGCGTTGGCCATTAACGCTGTAATTTCATCTTCTAAAGCAGCAATCTTGTCGCGTAGCGCACGCTGTTGGCGTTCAATCAAAGAAACCGAGCCTTGCGCCTGATGCTTCATATTTAAATGCGCCAGTACCTCTGGCTGTTGCTCGAAGAAATCTGGGTGGCTTTGTAAGTAATCAACCACCATTGCAGCATCAAGCTGTGCAACCGCTTGCATTGATTCAGTAACTGCCACTTTGTTCACGCTTGTTGCTTTCTTATTGCTCATAATGCCATTTGTCCATCAAATACATGTTCAGTAGGGCCGCGCATCCATAACCGCCCCCCAGGTTGCCAACTAATTTCTAGCTTACCACCAGGTAACTCTACCGTTACTGGTGAATTCAATTTATTTTGCTGTATGCCCCATACCGCCGCGGCACAGGCCCCGGTGCCACACGCTTGAGTTTCGCCTACGCCGCGCTCGAATACCCGTAATTTCGCCGAATTCGTACCGGTAATTTGCATAAAACCAATGTTTGCACCTTCAGAGAACCGTTCATAACCTGTAAGTAGAGCACCCACTTCGGCCACTGGTGCGGTATCCACATCGTCTACTAACATTACACAATGTGGGTTGCCCATACTGAGAACGCCCACCAAAAAGGTTTGCTCATGCGCTCGCAATATATAAGTGGTTTCAGCTTTATTCGCCCGAAATGGAATTTTGCTCGGCTCAAAAATAGGCTCGCCCATATCCACATTCACTTGCCCATCTGCTTCCAGGCGAATTTGTATCACGCCTTTCTTCGTACTTACTTTAATCTCGTTTTTATTGGTAAGGCCTTTCATTTTCACAAACCGGCCAAAGCAACGAGCACCATTACCACACTGCTCTACTTCTGAACCATCAGCATTAAAAATTCGATAATGGAAATCCACATCAGGATCATACGGTGGCTCAACTAACAGCAGCTGATCAAAACCAATACCGCGATGGCGATCGGCCAAAGTAGCTATTTGCTCACGGTTCAAAAAAATGCTTTGGGTAACACTATCAATTACCACAAAATCATTGCCTAAACCGTGCATTTTTGCAAAGTGAATCAGCATGTTTATCCTTCAGAAGCGGGTATCAAACTTTCACCACGCCACACATCTTCAAGCGTTTCCCGCGCCCGAATCAAGAACGCTTGATCACCGGCAACCATTATTTCGGGCGGCCGAGGGCGAGTATTATAATTAGAGCTCATAGTGAAACCATAGGCTCCCGCGCTTTTAACTGCTAGTAAATCTCCGGCAGCCACTCGCATCGTTCTATTTTGGCCAAGAAAATCACCCGTTTCACATACCGGGCCAACCACATCACCATGTACTTCTGGCGCATTTGATGCAGCCACGTTCACAATATCGTGATGGGCTTGGTACAACGAAGGGCGCAATAAATCATTCATGCCCGCATCAACTATAATAAAATGTTTATGGCCGTTAAACTTTAAGTATTCCACTTTTGTAAGTAATACACCTGCATTAGCAACAATAGCTCGGCCTGGTTCTAAATACAGGGAAAGATGCGGATAATCGGCTATCCGTTTCAGCATGGCTTGAATATAACTTGCTACCTGAGGCGGCTCTTCATCTGTGTAAGTAACACCCAAACCGCCCCCCATATCAATATGCTGTAAGTGAATGCCCACTTCGGTAAGGCTATCTACCAGCGCCAGCATACGCTCAAGGGCTGCTAGGAAGGGTTCAATCTCGGTAAGCTGCGAGCCGATATGGCAATCTGCACCCACGATTTTGATACCCGGCAGCGTGGCAGCCCGCTGATAAGTAGCAAGTGCTTCTTGCATGGGTATGCCAAATTTGTTGTCTTCCAAGCCAGTGGCGATATAGGGATGGGTTTTCGCATCTACATCTGGGTTTACCCGAAATGAAATGCGCGCCGTGTGTTGCATTGCGGTAGCAATGGCACTGATACGTTCCAGCTCGGCATCCGATTCCACATTAAATTGGCCAATACCAAGTTCCAGCGCATAACGAATTTCTGCATCAGATTTCGCCACCCCCGAGAATACAATATCAGCAGCCTTACCGCCCGCTCGCATTACGCGGGCTATTTCACCACCAGAAACCACATCAAAACCGGCACCCAAATCGGCCAACACCTGCAATACCGCTAAGTTGCTATTCGCTTTTACTGCATAACACACTTTATGCGGCGCTGGTAATTGTTCACTAAAAGCACGCCAGTTCTCAGTAATCACCGCACGTGAATACACGTAGCACGGTGTACCAAATCGCTCGGCGATATTGGCAAGGGCGATTTGCTCCACATACAGCACGTTATTACTGCTGTGAAAAAACGGTTGCTGGGGCTTAGCGTTTGGCATGTTCTTCCTGTACTAATTGAAGTTGCTGGTGATTTAAAAGGCTTTGTTCTAAACGCGCTCGCTCATGCGTAGCTTGCTCGCTATCTACTGGCTTAGTTTGCGTTGTTTCTGGCTCGGGCTCTGGCAAATACAGGGGCCCTTTTTGGCCACAACCCACTACCATTCCGATAGCCAAGCACAACAAACTCACCTTAATGAATGGCCATTGCCACTGGGTTCTCGTGCGTTTTGTCATAAGTAGCGTTACACTTAACCTTAAAGTTTAGAATAAAGAGCCTTATAATCGCATTCACGTGCCATTTTGTCACCCGCAAGTGTGGTAAATGCATAACCTCACTGCAGCGGCATTCGCATCGTTGCAGCGCAAAACACGGAACTATTACATGAGCAACACGCAAACACTTACCATCGCAACTCGTAAAAGTGCACTTGCACTCTGGCAAGCGGAGCATATTAAAGCGCGTTTAGAAGCCCTGCATCCTGACTTGCAAGTTGATCTGCTGCCCATGAGCACGCGCGGTGATGTAATTCTTGATACGCCCTTAGCGAAAATTGGTGGCAAAGGATTATTTGTAAAAGAACTTGAAGTTGCCATGATCGAAGGCCGCGCCGATATCGCTGTGCATTCAATGAAAGATGTTCCGGTTGAGTTTCCGGATGGGTTAGAACTTGCCACCATTTGCACTCGTGAAGACCCACGTGATGCGTTCGTTTCTAATACGTACTCAACCCTCGCAGAAATGCCACCGGGCGCTGTTGTAGGCACATGCAGCTTACGCCGCCGTTGCCAAGTGAGCGAGCGATTTCCACAGCTAATCATCAAAGATTTACGCGGCAATGTGCAAACTCGCCTGCGCAAGCTGGATGAGGGGCAGTTTGATGCCATTATTCTAGCTGCCTCGGGTTTAAAACGTTTAGAGCTTCACGATCGTATCACCAGTTGTTTAAGCCCTGAAGATTCACTGCCCGCAAACGGCCAAGGCGCACTTGGCATTGAGTGCCGTAGTGATGATGCTCGGGTAAAAGCACTACTCGCTCCTTTAGAAGATTTCGATACTCGCGCTTGCGTATTGGCTGAGCGCGCTATGAACCGGCGCTTAGATGGCGGCTGCCAAGTACCCATTGGGGCCTATGCTGAACTACAAGGTGAACAACTTATCCTGCGTGGCTTAGTTGGCGCTACCGATGGTTCGCAAGTAATTCGCAACAGCATCCAAGGCCCGGTAGCGCAAGCCGAAACATTAGGCCGCGAACTGGCGGATAAATTACTTGCTGCTGGTGCTGGTGAAATATTGGCGGCTGTATATGCTGCCTCAAACGATTAAGGATTATTCATGCGCCCGGGAGTTTTGCTCATTCGCCCAAACCAACACAGCGATCCGCTGGAGTTAGCGCTGCGCGATTTGGGCTACCCGGTGTATCAGCATGCGGTGGTAACCATTCAGCCTGTACCCATTGCAGATGAAGTGCTGCAACATTGGTGCGAAGGGGATTGGCACGGCGTTATTGTAATTAGCCCGAATGCCGCGCGCATTTTTGCAAAGCAGATTAGTAAGTTTAATCAGGCCAACGATACCGGGCAACTCAGCTGGCCGAAAAGCAATTATTATGCCGTTGGTGAGGGTACCGCCGAAACACTGAAACCATTGTGCCAGCAGCCGGTAACCTATCCGGCCAGCCAATATACCAGTGAGGCATTATTAGCGCTAAGCGAGTTCGCCGAGGTTAGCCAACAGAATTGGCTGATTATTACCGGTAAAAATGGCCGCGAATTATTGCCAAATACCTTACACAAACGCGGCGCAACAGTAACCGTAGCAGAAGTATATGAGCGCCAGCCAAGCATAGAAAGTTTGCCCGCAGCGGAACCTGAATGGCAAGAAAACGTCCAATGTATTATGGTATCAAGCGTAGAGCAGTTGCAGCTGTTCTACAGCAATCTTTCCGAGCAAGCTCAACAATGGGCATTGCAGCAAGTTTGGGTAGTACCAAACGGCCGAGTAGCCGATAAATTACAAGAATTCGGGGTTGCTAATGCGCGTATTCATCGTGCTGAAAATGCAACGCCAGCAGCACTTACCCATTGTTTTCAGTTAATTAGGGAATCGCAGTTCATGAGTGAACAGAAGCACACAGAAGAAAACGAACAGCAACCTAACGTAGATACGAGCGCTGCGAGCAAATCACCGGCGCCTGGCAAAAAGGAAGCCACCAAACAAAAGAATAGCAAAACTGCTCGGCGGGAACCGAAAACAGGCCTTGGTTGGTTTGCAAAGTTCATGCTCGTGATTATTTTTCTGTGTGCAGTGGTGTTATCGGTTGGCGGCTATTGGTTATGGCAACAGCAAGAAAAAATTGCCGCTGATACGGCTATCCAACTAACCGCAGTGCAAGACCGATTAGCGCAAGCGCAAAACGATCAGCCGATATTTCAACCTGAGCAATTACAGCAAGAACTTACCAACATGCGTGAGAGCATACAGCGGGAAATGGATAATCAGTTTGCCCGCGAACGCCAAGCCAGAGAGCGTGGTTTAGAGCGGATAGATGCATTGCGCGAAGATGCTATTGCTTCCTTACAAGTAGCTACCGACCAGAACTCCAGACAGCTTACTCGCCTTAGTGAGCAGGTGCGTACTACCGATGTGCGCCAAAGTTCGCATTGGCACTTGTTGGAAGCATTCGATTTCGTGAGTGCTGCCGTTCATCGGCTCAGCTTCGATTATAATCGCGCTAGCGCCATGAACCTTTTAGAGCAGGCGCGTGATTTACTCACCGAACAGAACCCCACGGAGTATCAGCAAATCATTCGACAAATTAATTCTGATTTGGAGATGATTGCAGAGTTGCCTGAAATCAACACTCAGGCCATCGCGTTGCGCCTGCTGCGAATGCAACCACAAGTTAGAACCTTGCCATTCGCTGCCGATTTTCGCGGTACCAGCACCCCGGAAGCTGAGGAGCTCGATACCAGCATCAAGAATTGGCGTGCGAACCTCGCTAGTGCCTGGGAATCATTCAGTGAAGATTTAATTAAAGTGCAGCGCCATGATGGCGTGCCCATGCGCCTTAACCATGATCAGCAGGCATTATTAATGAGCCGTGTTGAACTGCAACTGCAAATTGCCCAACAAGCTGCCTTAAACCACCATGGCGAATACTATCGTAATACCCTACGCGATATTATCGACATGCTAGAGCGTTTCTTTGCCACCGAACATCGTGATGTGGTGCAAATGATTGCCGAACTTGATGCGTTACAAGCGTTATCCGTAGAGCCTGATTACCCCACCAGTTTACTTTCTCGCGCCATGCTGCGTGATCGCATTGATGACATTCGCAACAATAGCCAAGGGGAGTAAGCTGCGTGCTAAAAGCATTTGTTATTCTTCTTATTATTGCTGCAGGGCTGATTATAGGTCCAATGTGGTCTGGAGATTCCGGCACCCTTATTTTGCTCGTGGGAAACTACTCGATTGAAATGAGCTTGGTAGTGGCCACGGTGATTTTATTCATTGCACTGTTTGTAATTTGGCTCATAAAGCTGGCACTACAAAAACTATTTCGCGGCCACTCCGTTACTTTGCAATGGCTACGCAACCGTAAACACCGGCAAGCAGAAGAGCTGCTTGAGCGCGCATTTACAGAGTGGTTAGCAAAAAATTACGCGGCTACTGCGCACCTAGCAGAAAAGGCGGCCCGCCACCACATTCGGCCTACCCAGTGCTACCTAATCGCCGCCTCAGCACATCAAGCATTAGGTAATGCGGCTGAGCAGCAGCGTTTAATTACTCTCGCTACCCAGCAAGATGGGGCCACACTTGCCGTGCAGTTAACCAAGCTTGAATACAGCAACGATTCGGGAGAAGCGCTGCGTATCGCCCAGCATCTGTTGCAGGAATATCCTCGTAACATGAGTGTACTACGAGCAGCCGCAGCGGCGATGTTCCGGCACAAACATTTACAATCATTACGCGAATTACTGCCAGCATTAAATGATGAGCAAGCTTTGCCTCGCGCTCGTTTAGCCGAATACACCCGGGCCTGCTACCGCAGCCACTTTAATGCACTTGGTGCCGATCGCGAAAAACTGCTTGAGGCTTGGTCGGCTCTGCCGAAGAAGCAACGCCGCAATACGTCAATACGCCTTGGTTACTTAGATGTATTAACCGAACGTGGCTACGGCGCGGTGGCAGCCAAAGTAGCGGCGCGTGGCTTACATTACCAAGCGCTTACCGCTAGCGATTTACTCCCATATGATGCTCGCAGTTGGCGAGAAACAGCAGAGCTTCGCAACGAGATTGAGTTACAAGTAAAGGCTCACCCTCAGCATCCAAATTGGCTATTGTTACTTGCGATTATTGCGATTCAAGAAGGCGATGCGGGGCTCGCAGAGCGCGCCGCACAGAAAGCCATTAGCATTAAACCTGATTTTCTAGCATATCGTGTTTTAGGTGATGCGTTACTCGCGAATAATCAACGAGACGGTGCGCTCAATGCATTTCGCCAAGCCGTTATCTTACGGCAAGGATAGAATAGGCTATGCTGTTTAGTTGGTTATGTAGTAACTACCAGCTTAAAACCGTTGCCGTAGCCCCGCGCAATGCCACTGCAATATGGCTGATGGCGTTTACATGCCTGCTTATTACTGCATTTATATTACCCGAAGCAAAGGCGCAGCAAACAAGCTCTGCAACTGTGAATGTTCGAATTGAGGGCGTTAGTGGCCGAGCCGCAACAAACGTGCGCAATCGCTTACAAATTTACACCTATCACCAACAAAACGCGCCAGGCACTAGCCGGCTTAGATATCTTCACGATATGGCCTTTCGCGATATTCGTAATGCGCTTAGCCCCTATGGTTTTTACCAGGTGCAAGTAGAAAGCTCATTAGAACTGATAGATGGCGTATGGCAAGCGCATTATCAAATCACTCCCGGTACGCCAATCAATATCGCCTCAGTTTCGATTACAATTGTTGGTGAAGGTGAACAAGACCAAGCATTCAATAACCTGATTCAACGCTTAGCAGTGCGCAGAGGCGCTCGCCTGCAACATGCGGATTATGAGAATGCTAAATCGCGCTTGCGCACACTAGCCGCCGAACGCGGCTATTATCAATCGCGCTTTGTTAAACAAGAGCTGCGTATCGATTTAAACGCTTACGAAGCGCATGTAGTTCTTGAATTAGATAGTGGCCCACGCTACCGGTTTGGCGAAATCCGCATCACCGATAACCATCTTGATCGAGATGTGATGCTGCGGTTTATCGGTTTTAAAGAAGGCGATTATGTAAGTAGCAACGAACTGCTCATGCTGCAATTAGGCCTCTCCGATAGTGATTATTTTAGCCGAGTTGAAGTACAGCCATTATGGCGTGAAGCCGATGATGAGTTTCGTGTACCCGTAGAAATAGAGTATGAACCGATTCTGCGTACTCACTACCAAACCGGTATCGGCTACGGCACAGATACTGGGCCGCGCCTGCGTTTTGATTTAAATCGGCGCTGGGTAAATACCCGTGGCCATCGCTTTAACTCGCAAGTACAAATATCAGAAATACTTTCGAGTGTGGGTGGTAGCTATATTATTCCTGGCCAAAGGCCACAAACAGATCAATATGCAATACGTACCTTATGGACCGATGAAGACACCGGCAATACCCGTTCGGAAAGGCTTTCTGTGGGTGTTACCTGGCAAACGCAGCTTACTCGAACCCAGCGCATTTTAGCGCTTGATTGGCTTACTGAGCGTGATCGCTTAGAAGGCGAGCGCCGAGATAGTGAGTTCTTATTGCCAAGCGCACAGTGGAGCCGAGTGCATACCGAGAACCGCTTTAATGTAAATGATGGCTTTCGCTTAGCGCTTTCCGTGCGCGGTGCTTCTGATGCACTGTTCTCCGATACAGATTTCGGCCAAGCAACATTAGAAGGCAAATTTGTATACCGCTTAGCCGATCGCTGGCGCATTCTCTCACGCGCAGAAGTTGGTACTTCAATCAGTGGCGATTTCGATAAAGTGCCTACGTCACTGCGATTCTATACGGGTGGTGATAACAGCGTACGCGGCTACGCTTATCGCTCAATCGGCCCACGCGATGATTTAGATGCCATAAAAGGTGCGCGGCATTTACTGGTGGGAAGCGCAGAAGTAGACTATGAATTCCGCGCGAACTGGCGTATTGCCGCCTTTATCGATTCTGGGAATGCCTTTGATGATATTAGTGAGCCCATGAAAACAGGCGCAGGCTTTGGTGTTCGCTGGCAAAGCCCCATCGGGCCAGTTCGTATTGATTTAGCGCATGCGTTTTCTCGGCCCGGTGATAAGATCCGCTTGCATCTAACCATAGGGCCTGATTTATGATGTTCTGGCGCTGGGTAAAACGCACTATATATAGCTTGCTCGCGTTGCTACTGATTGTGGCAACTACGCTTACTGTATTGTTAACTACACAATTTGGCACAACAGTTACGCTAGCGGCGGTGAACCCGTTTATTCCTGGCAAAATCCATTACGAGAGCATGCAAGGCGCTTTCTTACGTGATTTCGATATGCAGGGTTTGCAGTATGAGAATGAAGAGCTTTATGTTGCCGTAGAAGAAATCAGCTTACGATGGCGGCCATGGCAATTGCTTCGTAAACAACTACATATTCGCGCACTTGAAGTGCATGGCGTAGTAATACACATGCCAGAAAGTGAAGGTTCGGCAGAGCCTGGACCTGTTTTTCCTACTGCATTACCCAATATTCATTTACCTTTCGAGTTTCGTTTAGACCAAAGCCAACTTACCAATTTACAGTTTGTGCAGGGCGATAACGCCACTATTGTTGAGCGGGCGCAATTACGCGCGCGTAACCGCGGCGACACTCTGCATTTGTATGCCTTTAGCGTTACTACTCCAGAGCTTCACGCACAGCTACACGGTACCATTACGCCTAACGGAAATTACCCATTGCAGTTAAACACTCTGGTGCGTTTTGAACTACCAAATTTCGGCTTTACCACGGTTACTGGGCAGCTCCAAGGCAACATTGAGCAATTACAGTTACACCAACAGGTAAGTGGTATTGCCAATGCCGATATCAATGTAACCGTATTCGAAGCTACTACTGAGCATTTACGTTGGGAAGGTTTAATTCGTGTGCTGCAAAGCAATCCTGAGTTGATTACGGGTATCGATTGGGTAAATGCAAGCCTGCAGGGGCAAGGTACCTTGCATAGCGTTGAGGGTGATTTCCGCGTAGAAGGGCGGCATCAAGAGCATGGCAATTTCGTAATTCGTTCAGAAGCTGCTTACAAAGGGGATGAATTCAGCCTCGATACCCTATTCGCGCGAGCTGATGATATCGGCCTAATGATAGATTTATCAGGCGCTGCAACTGTTCTGCCAGCCGAAAATATTAGTGCCACGCAGATTGATTTTAATATGGATGGTGTAATGCGCTATCAAGATTATCTTGATGGGGAAATACGCCTTTCACTTTTAGGCACACCAAGCGCCGTTGAACAACTTAATCTCTCGGCTGAATCATTTGCCACAACGTTAAAATTAACCGGTGATGCAGCCTGGGAAGAGGAGTTTACTTGGGATCTGCAGTTAGTAGTTGAGAACTTTGAGCTTGATCGCATTCTTGCCAATACTGCTCTTGCCGCTGATTACCAAGGCATGCTCAACGCTACCATTCACAGCGCAGGGCGTTGGCATGAGCAGCCGGAATTAAATGTAACAATTGCGCAATTGAGTGGCCGTTTAAACGAGCAAGATTTGCAAGTTTCGGCTG
>NZ_JBLRWZ010000013.1:0-61688 GCF_047920995.1 Aliidiomarina sp. | reverse complement strand
GGCCTTGCGCCGCCCGAGCTTCCGGCTGCAATCAGGGCTTTGAGAACATCATTGGTTTCATTATCAAATATTTTCTCCGCTTCGTTACCCAAAGTAGCAATATCAATATCACCTTCGGCAGTAACGGCGTATGCAGATGTAGGTGCAAATGAAAGCGCCCCCATGCCGCGGTTTCCCACAAAAGCAAGCCTATCCATAGGGGTAACCATAGCGGGTAAAATATTGTGTTGGCGAAATACGCGATTTTGCAATAACGAACCCCAACCATCGGGTAAGCTATCAGCAAATGCGCCGTGCAGGCCCTGATGAGGCTCTTTTGGTGCTCGTTGTAACGCAGTATCAAAGTTTAAAGTGAACGGGGCAAGGTGTGGGTAGCTCGCTACATACTCGCGTTCATATTGAAAGAACACGCCTTGTTGGTTTTGCGCCAAGGTGCCTATTCTTACCTGCATACCATTGCTAAAGGTTCGCTGCACATCAATTTTTTGCATGGGCTTAAAGTTCATCGTTCAGCACCTCAGCAATGGTTAACGGCATGGCGGCAGTGCGCTGTGAAGATTGAGCAAGCTGATATAAACGTTCAAGCTTGTCTAGGCACTGCCAAAGCAGGAGTAATTGGCGAAAGGAAATCTGCCCAGTAAGTTCAAAGCGCTTTATGGTTGCGGCAGGTACTGTACTGCGTTCAGCCAAAGCATTCCGCGAAAGCTTAGCGCGCTCACGAAGTTTACGTAAGTGAGCAGCAAACGCTTGCTGCACATCAATGTCGTCAATTAATTGATAACGGCTCATTATATGCGCCTTAAATTGGATAATATGTTATCTATTATAGCTTAAAAATCGCAATATTGGATAATATGTTATCTACTATTGGTAAAGCGGCTGCGCATCACCGCGTCACTTTATGTCGCAAAAAAGTAATCTGTAATTAACACAGCAATCCTATCGATTCTCACAGGGAATAGAATGGTACCCGTGTTGGTAATCGCTATGGCTCATAGCGGCGCTAAGGGCATTCAGAGTTTTTTCAATGGCGTTTAGCGCGGCGCTGCGGGCAATGGCGCGCGGAATATTGCCTTTGGGGTTGGCATCGCTTTGGTAATGTACCTGTAGCGTGCCGTTTTCGGTGGGTTGCAACTGCCAATGTGCGGTTACATCGGTCATGCGAATTACTCTACCGTTGGCAGGTTTTTCTTCGCTGGCATCGGTTATGGCAATTGCCAGTGCTCCCGATTCGGCATCATATTGCCAGGTGCTACGGGTAACCATATCACGGTTGGCAATGGGCCAAAACGAATTAAATTCTGTGTGCACAATATGGGTGTTTGGATCGGGTTGCTCAAGAATTGTGGCGCGCGAAGCCCTTTTTTACCCAATCGTTCAGGCGCTCGGTGTCTTCGAGTAAATGCATAAAGGCGGCTACGCAGCCGCCGCTGAACTCGGTGTTGGCACGAATACTTAATACATCACGGTTGGCATAGCGGTAATCTATATCAACGTTGCTATTGCTGTTGGCAAAGCGTGTCCACTCGGCCGCTGCCTTCATGGGTGCGAGGACAAGTGCAACAGCCATTATGGTAATCGTACAAACCGAAAAATGCTTCATGTATACCCGAGCGTGCTACTGCCCTTCAATCTTCTGAATTTCTTTCCAAATAATATCGGCTTCGGCAGAAAGCTCGGAGCTTTTGCGGATATCGCCTTTGCGGGTAGCGGCCATTGCTTCTTGCTGCAATTTGGCCAGCTGTTTACGAAGTTTCTTGGTTGGATTGGGCTTAAACAAGTTGAACATAGTGTATCCGTAGTGAAAGTGCGTGAGTTATAAGTTCATTACGCACCGCACGGTTAGAAGGTTCAGGAATCATTGTTTAGCGCAATAGGCTGAAAGATTCCGGTTTTACTCATGTTACGTTGCAATTGAAAAGCCGTTAGAGCCTCAATCGGTTGAATGCGCTCGGGTTCATCGAGGTTAAGTGTTGCCCAGGCTTGCTTTGTTACGGTAACGGCAAGTAGATAAACATCTTCAGTGTGCCCAGTTTGGGTATTCGGTTGTTGCGTGTAAGCCGATACATCTACTTGCGTGATGCTAGGTAAGGTTACGAATACTGTGCCTAACAGCCGAAAAACAACGCCATGCGCGTGTTGCGCGTATTCTTTGCGTTGTTGGGTGGCGCTTTTTTGTTTGATAAGCAGCCGTTTCCCAGCCTTATTGAAGCGTGCTTCTTGGCTTGGGAAGTTTTCGGCGGTTGGCAAATCAACGTCAAGCCGAACGATGGCATGGCCCTCTGCATTCGTTGCTATTTCGAAATCGATGTTGGTTTCGCGTGGCCAATCTAGTTCGGCAAGCTCGGCTTCCAATATGGCCGACATAAACTCGGTATCGTTGCGCAAATCGTGAGCGAACGCTGCGGCCAGCTCGCTCTCGTTTTGTTCATGCGCTAGTTTTTCTTGTTTCCATGTTTGCAGTGCTTGTTCATGTGCCTGCTTTAGCGCATTTCGCTGCGCAGTTATTTCGTTATGTGTTGTTTGCCATGCATCCGTTAGCTCTTTGTTATGTTGATTGCGCTTACTTTCAAGGCTTGCAAACAACCTATGCCAGAACCATTTTTTGCGCAGCTTCGGTGGTTTTGGTAACTCGGGTAAATTTGCATAACGGGGTGCATCTTTAGCGAAGGGTTGTTGATCATACTCGGGAGCTGCAGTAGTGAGCGCGGGCGTATCATGATGAATATCAACTAATAGCGCCTGATCATCATTAATACGCTCCAGCTCTTGCTGCAAAAATGCAGTAACTTGTGCACTATATTGCTGCCAAACATGGCGAACCAGAGCTGCACTGGCAGGATTACCCTGCTCATCGTACATATGCAGTTTGCCTTGCTCATCACACTTTAAATTAATGTGCCCGGCGGGTTGCTGCGCACTATCACGCGCTTGCGCTCGTTGGGCACGTTGTTGGTGTGCTTTTGATTTATCAAGCCGTGTGCGATAGGAAAGGCCGGTTCCCGGTGCACCCATATTGCCATAAACACCACGTTTGCCAGCCGTTACACTCGCGCCGCGTATGCCGGCAGAAACGCTCACACCGCGCTTGCCGAAATTTAGCCGCACACCCGGTAAAATGCGTACCCGCCGTTGAAATCGAAATGCCAAAGATATGTGCCTCTTGCTTAACACTTTCCATTATCATCCTAGCGCCTTGATTGAGTGGAGTAAACAATGAGTGCAGTAAACAAAGAACAAGGGTTAATGCTCACGTATCGGGAATAGTTGATTTTTAGCTTAGTTAACATATAATCACTATATATGCGAATAAGTGTAAACATAATATGAGTAAACTAAGAACGTTAATTGAAGAAACTGTACGAGCTAAAAATGCAGGGCATTTTGGTATTTTCACGGCTGCCGATTTAGCAATGATGGTTGGCGAAAGGCCTAGCCCCACATTTATGAAGTTTCTGGCAAAGGCGGCGAGCAATTCTTCGTTAGAGCGCGTAGCTCGAGGTTTATATATCAATAATGTGGCGCCGCCGAATAGCACCGGCGTGTTGGAAAAAATTGCGAGTTTACTGCACAAGAATCACTTCATGTATGTGAGCTTAGAAACGGAGTTAAGCCGCATTGGGGTGATTTCACAAGTGCCAATTCGGCGCTTAACCATGATGACAACGGGCCGCTCGGGTGAACATAAAACGAAGTACGGTATAATTGAATTTACTCACACGAAGCGCTCGCTTGATTCGTTACAAGATGGTGTTTACTACGATATTGAAAGCCGCGTATTTCGTGCTACCAAGGAACAAGCCATTATGGATTTGCGCCGTGTTGGCCGCAATGTTCACATGATTTCTGAGGAACTCAACGATGCTACATAAAGTGGTGGCGGAAGTTATCCGCAAGCACCCTGATTATGCGGGTATGGAGTATGTGCTGGAAAAAGAAATCCTGCATCTTGATGTGCTCGATATACTGCATAGCAAAGGGTTTCTTCATAAGCTCACGTTCATTGGCGGCACGGCGTTACGGCTTTGTTACGGCTCAAACCGGCTTTCTGAAGATCTTGATTTTACTGGCGGCTGCCACTTCAAACCGAGTGATTTCGATGGGCTAGCTAAAGAACTGCAGGAAAATATTGCTGCAAAATACGGCTTACACGTAACTGCGCGTGAGCCCGAGCTTAAAACACCGGGTGGTGATACATCTACATGGAAAGTTACTTTGGAAACACACCCTGGCAGGCCCGATCGGCCGTCACAAAAAATGCATATTGATGTTTGTGCCTATGATTCATTGCAAGTGGTAAAACGACCGGTTATGAATCACTATGATATTCAATCGCCGATTGCTGGTTTACCGATTCCTGTTCAAAGCTTGGAAGAAATCTTTGCCGATAAAATGGTGGCCTTTGCTTTTCGAGAGCGGCGCATAAAGCCACGTGATGTGTGGGATATTATTTGGTTGAAGCAAAAGGGCGTGAAACAAAATGCGGATTATGTTTTAAGAAAATTGATCATGCGTTCTAAATCGTTAGAGCAGTTTTTACAGAATATCGGTAAACATGCGCATGATGTTGTTCACTCAACTGAAGTGAAGCACGATTTTATGCAGGAAATGAGCCGTTTTGTGCCTCCTTCTGTAGCTATTCGAACTTTACAGAATGATGATTTTTACCCTTTTGTGGGCCAAGCCATAAGTGAAGAATGCGATGTTTTACGTGATCAGTTGTTAGGCAATAGTGTTGGTGAAAGCCGCTGGGAACTTTAAACCGCGCTTTCTGTAGCCACCGAGAAGGAGCAGTAATGCAGCAGCACGAGTTTGATATTATCGTTGTGGGTGGCGGTGGAGCTGGCTTGCGGGCGGCAATTGCTGCGGCAGAAGCGGGTGCAAAGGCTGGAAGTGACAAAGCCAAACCACTCAACATTGCGATGCTTTCGAAAGTGTACCCAATGCGCTCACATACGGTGGCAGCCGAGGGTGGTGCCGCTGCGGTTACGCGGCCCGATGATACTGTGGAAGCGCATTTCGATGATACGGTGGCAGGTGGCGATTGGTTAGCTGAGCAAGGTGTAGTGGATTACTTTGTGCGCCATGCCTATCAAGAATTAGTGCAAATGGAACACTGGGGTTGCCCGTGGTCGCGTAAACCAAATGGTGATGTGCAGGTGCGCCGTTTTGGCGGCATGAAAACCGAGCGTACATGGTTTGCAGCTGATAAAACCGGTTTTCACATGCTGCATACGCTGTTCCAAACCTCGTTAAAATACCCTTCTATTCAGCGTTTCGATGAGTTTTTCGTACTTGATTTACTAGTGAATGATGAGCAGCAAGTGCAGGGCGTGCTGGCGTTGGAAATTAGCACTGGCGAACTACACATGCTGTATGCAAACGCGGTGATTATGGCTACTGGCGGCGCGGCCCGCGTGTTCCGTTTCAATACCAACGGCGGCATTGTAACTGGTGATGGTATGGCCATTGCCTATCGCCATGGCGTACCGCTGCGCGACATGGAGTTTGTGCAATATCACCCAACAGGTTTGCCCGGCAGTGGCATATTAATTACCGAAGCTAGCCGTGGTGAAGGTGGCTTGCTGGTGAACAAAGATGGCTATCGCTATTTACAAGATTATGGCTTAGGGCCGGAAACGCCGTTGGGTAAACCCGAAAATAAATACATGGAACTGGGCCCGCGCGATAAGCTTTCGCAAGCGTTTTGGCATGAGCAAAAGGCCGGCCGTACCGGTAAGCATCATGGTTCTGATGTGGTGTATCTGGATTTGCGCCATTTAGGCAAAGCGTATTTACACGAGCGGTTGCCATTTATCTGTGAATTGGCGAAAGCCTATGTAGATGTTGATCCGGTGCACGATCTTATTCCGATTCGGCCGGCGGTGCATTACACCATGGGTGGTATTGAAACCGATGCTCATTGTGAAACCGCCGTGAAAGGTTTATTCGCCGCGGGGGAATGCGCTTCGGTGGGTTTACATGGTGCCAATCGCTTGGGTTCGAATTCACTTACCGAGCTGTTGGTATTTGGCCGTTTGGCAGGAGAAAATGCTGCTGAGCGAGCGCTGCAAATGAGTGCGGAGGCTACGGGCCGAGAGCAAGATAGCCAAAAGCTGCATAAGAAATGGCAAACCAAACTGCAAAAGCTTACCGATACCAGCCAAGAGGCGCGATCTTGGGTGCCCATTAAGCGTGAGCTAGTGGCTAGCATGGAAACCGGTTGTGGCATTTACCGTGATGAGCAAGGGTTACAACAAGCGCTTGCTTCGGTGCGGCGCTTACAAAAAGAGTTTCAGCAGGTGCGCGTGGGTGATACCAGCAAAGCGTACAATACTGATTTGCTGCATTGTTTAGAACTTGAATTCACTTTAGATGTGGCTGAAACCATTTGTTTAGCGGCGTTAGAGCGGCGGGAATCCCGAGGTGCGCACCAACGGTTAGATGCTGGTTTAACTGAGCGCAACGATGCAAAATTTTTGCGCCACAGCCAAGTAGTGTATGCGCCAGGAAAGCCAGCAGAGCTGCACTGGCAAGCCGTAGATACGCACATTTCGGCGCCGGGTGAACGCTTGTACGGTTCGGCGGGCTCGGCGCACGCGGGTGCAACAGCTGAAGGGCAGCGCGAGCCAAAACAAGGAAACGCTGATGGCCATAACTAAACATACCCAACACGCGCTAGTTCGGGTAAAGCGCTATCTTCCGGAAGAGGGGCAGCCAGCAGAACAAGCACACCCCTTTTGGCAGGAATTTATTGTGCCTTTCGATGAAAGCACTTCGGTGCTTGATGCATTAAATTATATTAAAGAAGAGCTTGATTCTACCCTCAGTTTTCGGTGGAGCTGCCGCATGGCCATTTGTGGCTCGTGTGGGTTTATGTTGAACGGTATTCCAAAACTGGGCTGCAAAGATTTTCTGCGCAATTATTTGCTGCAAGAAAGCAGCCCAAAACCAAAACCAAACGCAAAAGAGCGAAACAAAAACGAACACAGCAACATCCGCGCTCGCCTGAACATAGAGCCGCTAGCGCACTTCACTGTAGAGCGCGATTTAATCGTAAATATGAACGAATTCTTAACCCATTTAGAGGCGGTGAAACCGTATTTAATTGCCGAGCCAGGCACAGAAAAGCAAGCTCAACCCTATCAACAAACCCCGGCGCAGCTGGCAAAATATAAGCAATTTGCCAACTGTATTAACTGCGGTTTGTGTTATTCGGCGTGCCCTCAGTTTGGTTTAAACCCGGAATTTCTTGGGCCTGCCGCCATTGCACTAGCACAGCGCTATAACCTTGATAGCCGAGATACCGGAAAAGCGGCGCGCATGCCGGCACTGAATAGCCACAATGGCGTGTGGAGCTGTACCTTTGTGGGCTTTTGCTCCGATGTATGCCCCAAGCAGGTAGACCCAGCTGCAGCGGTAAACCAAGGCAAAGTTGCATCGGCGAAAAGTATGCTTATTCAAATGTTTAAAGGGAGTAGCGCACATGAGCTATAAACCCACATTACCGCGCACATGGTGGCTGAAACATCGGTATTTTGTGCTGTATATGCTGCGCGAAGGCACGGTATTGCCGCTGGTATTCCTGCTGTGCTCGCTTACTGCAGGTGGGTTTGCTTTGCAAAGCGCAGAACATTTTGTGCGCTGGCAGCAGTTTATGGCTATTCCTTGGGTGGTGGCGGCGCAGGGGCTGGCGCTCATCGCGGCGCTGTATCACGCGTTTACCTTTTTCCGCTTATTTCCGCGGGTAATGCCTGTTCGAATTGGCGCTAAACTGGTACCGCCAGCGATAATGGTAGCGGCGCAATGGTTCGCTGTAGTTGCAGTAATTGCGGTATTTTTGTGGCTGTTTATGTTTTCTGGGCCTCATTATGGCGCGGGAATAAGCCAAGGAGGTAGCGTATGAGGATCACGAACAAGCCAAGCCGTTGGCAAGGCTTACATTTAGAGCCGCTGTGGTGGGGCCTATTTAGTGCTGGTGGGGTTTGCTGTGCTGTATTTGTACCTGCTGTTGTACTCATATTTGGTATTCTCGCGCCGCTCGGTATTATCGAAATCAGCTATGTGCACCTGCTCGGTTATTACGGCAGTATTTGGGGTTTGCTATTTACCGGAGCGGCGATTTGTTTACCCGCGTTTCATGCGGCGCATCGAATTCGTCATGGGCTGCACGATCTAAAACTGGGTGGCGGGCATATAAGTGTTATCGTTTGTTACGGCACCGCGGCGGCACTCAGCATTGCAGCATTGTGGGCGTGGTGGCTCGTTGTTTAGGAACAATCATGAAATTTGATTACTTTTATGAGCGGGCAATAGCCCGTAAAGGCAGTAAAAAAGCGGTGCAAGCACTTCTACCCCGCGTGGGTAGCTCGGCAGAATTGGCCGCGATAAGCGATGATCGCTATCTTGCCGCTATTACCAAATGTGTGTTTCGTGCCGGTTTTGTATGGCGCATTATTGAGAATAAATGGCCAGGGTTTGAAGCCGCTTTTAGTGGCTTTGTACCACTGTATTGGGCGCAAGTACCGCCCGAGCGCCTAGATTCTCTGGCGCAAGATGAGCGCATTGTGCGTAATATGCAGAAAATTGCTACCGTACCGCGCAATGCATTTATGATTATTGAAGCGGCTGAGGAACACGGCAGTTTCGGTGAATTTCTCGCTCAGTGGCCGGCAAATGATCAAGTAGGTTTGTTACTGTGGTTAAAAAAGAACGGTTCGCGCTTAGGCGGTGCTAGTGCCCAGTACTTTCTGCGCATGGTGGGCTACGATGGCTTTATTCTTTCTAGCGATGTGGTAACGGCGTTGCAAAATCATAACCTACTCGATGCTGCTCCGGGTTCACAAAAAGGCCTGAAACAAGCGCAACAGGTATTTAATCAGTGGCATGCGGAAACGAAGTTGCCATATGCGCACCTTTCTAAAATTCTTTCCTTTAGTGTGGATGCGCGATAATGAGTTTTACAATTTGGGTAGATGCCGATGCATGCCCCGTGGTGATCCGCGATATATTATTTAGAGCTGCAACGCGTAAGCAGGTGTCCCTGGTTTTAGTGGCGAATCAACGGATAAAAACACCACCAACTAAGTTAATTAGTTGCGTGCAGGTGGCTGCGGGCTTCGATGTAGCGGATAATGAAATTGTGCGGCGGGTGGCCCCGAATGATTTAGTGATCACCAGCGATATTCCATTAGCGGCCGAAGTAATTGCCAAAGGCGGCCAAGCGTTGAGCCCTCGCGGCGAGCTATTTACCACCGAAAGTATTGGTGAGCGCCTAAACATTCGTGATTTTATGGATACCATGCGTGCTAGCGGTATTCAAAGCGGTGGGCCGCCACCGCTGAACCAAGCTGATCGGCAACAGTTTGCCAATCATTTAGATCGGATTTTGCAGAAGGTGTAAGCTTTCTTTATATGGCAAAATCAACAAAAACGAGAATCCTTGTTGATTATTACGAATCGCTGGGGTATTTTGTATTTATCTTCGCTACACATTGTAGGGGAACAGAATGAAGAACAGTATGAGTGAGTTGTCAGCTCTCCCGGAAAAACTCTCTGTTCTAGTAGCGGAAGATAACCAAGCGAGCCAGTTAATTATTCGTTACTTTTTGCAATCGTTGGGGGCGATTTGCACTATAGTAAGCAATGGTGAACAGGCAGTAATACAAGCTCGCGAAGGAACCTTTGATCTCATTATACTTGATGCAATGATGCCGATTGTAGATGGTATAAAGGCAGTTGAGATGATTCGGGCGGGAGAAGATAAAGCAGCTTCTTCCGCCCCTATTTTTTTACTTACCGCGGATGCGGTTGGTGTAGAGCAAGGTAAATATGCTCATCTTGATATTCAAGGTACTTTAACTAAGCCATATACCCGCACAGAACTTGCCAACGCGCTCATGCAACTCTTTTCATAGCTTTTCGTTTCATAGCGCTTCGGCGTTAATGCTCAACTGAAAGGTTGTGCCTTCACCCACTGTGCTTGTGCACTCTAACTTTGCTTCCATCAACGTTGCTAATTGCATTGAAATGGCTAAGCCTAAACCGGTGCCTTCGTATTTACGTGCGCCACTGGAATCGAGCTGTTGGAATGGTTGAAATATTCGCTGTAAATCATCTTCAGCGATGCCGATGCCTGTATCGGTAATGGCTACTATAAGTTTTTCGTTCTTATAATTAACGGCAATAGATACTTCGCCGGTATCAGTAAACTTAAGTGCATTACTCAGAATATTGCTTAAGATTTGCCGCACTCTTACGGCATCAAGCATCACCATGCTCGGAACTGAAGCTGCAATATTGCGAGTAAGCAGCAACTCTTTACGGGTTGCTATGCCTTGGTAGCTTGCTACTAATTGTTCAATAAAGGGCATTACTTGTATGGGTGATTTTTCGATACTGAGTTTACCCGCTTCAATTTTTGCGAAATCGAGGATGTCGTTCAGTATTGCCTGTAGGTGTTCCCCAGATTGTTGAATTACTTCTAGTTGTTGTTGTACTTCAATAGATTGGCTTTGATGCAACAACACTTCGGTCATTCCTAAGATACCGTGCAGCGGAGTGCGTATTTCATGGCTCATATTGGCCATAAAAGAGGATTTCATGGTGTTTGCAGCTTGTACAGATTCTAATGCCAGCTGCAGTTGCTCGGTGCGCTCGTGCACTCGTTTTTCTAAGCTTTCATTTATTTCTTGTAAGCGTTCGTTTAAATCTTCATTTAGCAACGTGCTTAACTGCAGGCTGCGCATGGTTTTGTTGAGTGTAGTGGTGAACTGGTGATAGCCAGATGTAAGCGCATTAAGCTCTTCTAAGTATCCTAACTTATGTTTTTCGGTGGGGATAATATTGCCGGTGCGTTTTGCTTCGTTGATGCTCTCAATGAGTGCAAGGATAGGATTCGTAAGTACCTTCGCAACTAGAAAGGTAATCACGCCACATACAATCGAGAGTATTAATAATAATAAGAATGAACCAAATAAATATGAGCTTAGTTTTTGCTCATATTCAACAACCGGAATGAAGGATATTGCGCGCCATCCGTTTGCTGGCAAGGTTGTTGCATAGGTAATGTATTCGGTTTTCGATGGTGCATGGAAAATGAGCTGTGGGCTGCTGCTCATATCCTTTACCACTGGGCCATTGGGGAGTGTTTCTAGTGGTTGCAGCATTAATTCCTTGGAGGCATAAACAATAGTACCTGCCGCATCGGTAATTAGGTAGCTAGCGTAATGCTGCGCGCCAGAAAGGAGAAAACCATGTAGTTCCGTTAGGTTTAAAGAGCCTTCGATAACACCAGCGAAAGTATTATTTATGTAATAAGGTGCAGATATTGCCACTATTGGATCGTTACCAAAACCTTGGCCTTTGAATGCGTTTGATAGATACAGCGTGCCGCTAGCCTTGGCTTGTTTAAAATAATCGCGATCACTTAGGTTGGTTATGCCGCTTTCTCGGGCAATAGCTAACATATCGCTTGGCCACGTAGCCAAGAGCTCGCCATTTTTATCGCTTGCTAGCATGGTGATAAACGCTGGGTGCAGAGTACCACTGTTGCGTAACAGTTCATTTAGTTTATCGGTGCTGCCTACTTCGGTAACTGTTGTTGCTAGTGTGTTTATAGCTAATGCATGCTTATCTAAATGATGGGCTGTGGTTTGTTGAATCACGTTACTAAAATTAACGGCTCGAGTTTCTAGTTGCGAATAGAGCTCTTTGTTTACGGTGAACAACCAAAAATAGATAATGAGCGTGGAAATACTAAGGGCAATAAAAAAACCGCTATTAAGCAGGAGTTGTGAGGTGGAAATGCGAAACAGCACACTTTTTTCAAGCTTAAGTACGCGAATAATGTGAAACAGCACGTAGCCTAATAAAATGTTTAAAATACCGTTCAGTATGTATTTTAATGTGATGGTTTCGATAGCTGTACTGGAAAAATCGCTGAATAAGAGGTACAGGCCGTATACCACCGCAGGCCCTAAAGTTAACCAGAATAGTAAGCCAATTATTAGCATACTGCGCTTAATATGCAGCGCAAATACAACAACTAGTACTTCGAGGGCAAAGGGCAAGAAACCGATAGCATGCTGCCAGTAAACATAGGTAACTGTACTTGCGGCTACCGATGCAATTAAGGCAAATCGAGGGCCGTATAAAATTGCTAATGTGATGGCGATAGCATTGCCGAAGAAAATTTGATTACTGTAAATAAAAGGCGCAGGGAAGAAGTTAACCAGCACTGCCAATAGCAAGCCACCGAACATAATAGTGCGGGATGGCGATTCTGATAGCAGGCGTTCTTTAATCATAAATGTGTTACTTAATTCTCTGCAGTACCGATTAATAGTTTCTGTACGATACGATATAGCTCAACTCTTCTGATAGGTTTTGCTAAGTGAATGCGAATACCCGAAGCCGCAGAGCGTTGGATATCTAACTCAGAAGACGCTGCGGAAAGAGCGATGATTTTAGTGTTTGGCTTGCTCGCGGTAATTCGCATACTTGCTGCAAATCCATCGAGAATTGGCATTTGTAAATCCATGATAATCAGATCAAAATCATCGGTAAGCGCTGCATCAACAGCTTCTTGGCCATTTTCGGCGAAGGTTAGAGCGCAACCCGTTGGGCTAAACAAATGCTGTAGTAAATCGCGATTAACTTTTACGTCTTCAGCAACTAAAATCGAGAATTTTTGTAAATTGGGAACACGTACTTTGGTGTTTTTTTCTGCGGTATCTGTGGCATCAATTGCGCTTGCTAATTTAAACGTTAGATTGGTATAAAATTGCGAACCTAAGCCTGGTTCCGATATAACTTCGAGCTTACTGCCAAATGCATTAATAATGCGCTGGCTGATTGCTAACCCTAAGCCTGTGCCACCAAATTTTCTGCTAGTGCTGTTATCTGCTTGTTCAAACGGTTGAAATAATCGATCCACTAATTCGCTATCCATGCCGATGCCGGTATCTTCAACAGCAATATAGTAATCTGCGAAGCGCCGATGGGTTTGTGTGCAACGAATTACTATTTGGATAGAGCCAGTATAGGTGAATTTTAAAGCATTATTAGTAAGGTTCATGAGCACTTGCGTAAAGCGCAGTTCATCGGTAAAAACCCAATCATGCTCGCCTACATCAAGTAAAACGTTAAGTGCCACATTCTTCTTAGCTGCTTTTTCGGCAAACATACTGAACAGATGCTCTGCAATCGCACTTAAAGAAACAGGCTTTTGTTCTAATGCCAGCTTGCCAGCTTCTATTTTGGAGAAATCAAGAATATCGTTCACGATACCTAAGAGTAAATTCGATGAATATTGGATGGTATTCACAAATTCATTTTGTTGGGCATCTAAAGTTGTGGCAGTGAGTAAATCACAATAGCCAATTACTGCATTAAGTGGCGTGCGAATTTCATGGCTCATATTGGCCAAAAATTCAGATTTCGCTTTATTTGCGCGCTCTGCTCGCTCACGCTCTTCTAAAATTTTATTGAACGCGGATTCTCGGGCACCAATGTTTACCAACATTTCGGCGTATAGCGCTAATAGCTTGCGTTCTTTATCGGTGTAAACATGATATTCACGCACACTATCAAAGCCGATAAAGCCAAGCAGTTTGCCGTGATCTCGCATGGGCACGGTAATAATGCTTTTCACCCCCTGTGGTTCTAGTATTTCACGAATGCCACTATTGCGAGGCAATGCAAATACATCGGGGATGTATAACTCTTCCCCACGTTCGTGGGCGCTGAGCCAATCTGGAATAAAGCTTACATCTACGTTTTGTAAGTTATCGATTTCAGCACTAATGCCCTCTGCACACCATTCGTAAGTGTTTGAAGTTTGCATTACATCGAGATCATAGCGAAATATATAAGCACGATCGGCACCAACAAAGGTGGCCATTTCTTGTAAAGAGGATTGAATAGCCTGATCTGCATGTTCAAGCGGAAGGTTTAAATATTCACGAGCAATTTTTATTAGCAGTGTTTCAGTAGTGGTTTCGGTATTTGTCATCTAGCTTTTGGCCATGCAATAATTTGCGAGTTATTTCCTAACTCATCACTGCTTGGGAAGTGCAGCACACCAAGCTTAGCGCTTTGCTCTGTTCGTGATGATAACTGTATCGGGCGGTTACGCCAATAATGCAGCAGCCGTTCAAGCTCAGGTTTACTTAGCTCGCTGGAGAAAAAATCACCGGTAAATGCTTGGTACCCGTTGGCGCGCATCGATATGAAAGTATGCTCATTATTAACACCGCACGCAATCACTGTTTTCTGCTGATTCATGGCGGCATCATAAAAGTTGTGCAGGTATTTCTCGGTGCGAGAGTGCTCGCATGAGCGTTGTACCAAATCGCTAGCAATTTTCATTAATGGAAATTCATCGCGGAGCATAAGCTCGGTGCGATTCGGCGTTTCGCCGGCCAGCGTGCCGCAGAATTTTATACCGTACTGAGCGGCATGTTGAATAAGCTTTAATTGCTGGGAAAAATTGTCATTTAGGTATCGCTCTTTTATGGAGATAACGAGGCGGTGCAAATCAAAATTTAGCGCGTTACTGCGTTGCAGCAAGTGTTCGAGAAAGGCTGAGGTGGTAAATGAATCAATGCAAGCGGTAATAAAAACGGCATCCTTTCTTGCGTTTAAGAGTGCGGAACTGGTGATTTCCTCCAGTGCTAAATCGGCAAAATATTGATCAACGATATGGGCCAAGCCATTTTTTTCAATGAGCTTAAACATCGATGCTAGGTTTACATCTTGCTGCTGTGGCCAATGTAGTTTGCACTCAACACCATAAATATGCGCAACCCCATCACGAAGTTCAATAACGGGAAGAAAGGTTAAACTAAGGTTACCGTTCTCCATGTCATCAAAGAATTTTGAAAGGTTGCCTACACTGGTATTCATGTGTCTAATTCTCGCAATAGCTCGCGCGCAACACGGTGCACCTCTGTTGTGATATCGATAAGTTGCTGTAAATCTGTGCATTGCGTATCTGAGCCAGGCTCAAAATTTATAACCCGCTGCTCAATAGTGTTTGCTTCAGCACTGCGTTCAAATAATCGAATTGTAGTAGCGGTTGATTTCATTAAATGCGCAATACGTTGTAATTCTTTCGGCGCAATAGGCTTAGCATGCTTTACTGCTGCCTGCATGCGTTCTAGATGTTGCCGCGATTCATTGCTGATGGTAAACAATAAATCGGCAACAAAATCGCTATCGTGATCAAACTCATTCAGTAATTTTTGTAATGGCATTACAACGCTCCATATGTTTGTATGATCAACATGCCTAACCTAATTGTGGTTGCTTCTTGCTATTTAGCAAGAGCTGCTTTTGCAGCACAACTAATGGCATAGCTTTCCCATAATAGAAGCCTTGCGCGAATGGAACTTTGATATTACGCAACTCACTGTGTTGTAGATCGGTTTCAATGCCTTCTGCAAGTAACTGAATATTTTCAGCGTTGGCTAAATAAATTAAGCTTTTAATAATATTTTTACTGGTGCTATCGAACGGAAATTTACGCATAAATTCGCGGTCAATCTTTAGTTTGGAGATCGGTAATGACAATAAATAATCCAGATTTGAATAGCCCACACCAAAATCATCAAGTGCTAACGAAAAACCGTAGTTGGCCAAATCAATTAAATTTTGTTTGGATACCCCCAGCATGTCTAGCGCGGATGTTTCTGTGATTTCAATCTCCACTTGCTGTGGATTTACTTTATATTTCCGTGCCAGCAAGATAACCCGTTGGGCAAAATCACCACGTTGCAATTGATGAGCTGATACATTCACAGCAACTGTTAATGAGTTTGGTAGCTGAGTTAAATCAGTAAATACGGTTTCGAAAATATGCATGCCAACTTCGTGAATGGCATTGGTTGATTCAAGAATTGGAATGATTTCCGTTGGGCTTACTATGCCTAGCTCTGGGGTTTGTAATCGCACTAACGCTTCTACACCAACAATGCTGTTATTGCTTACATCTACTTGCGGTTGATAATGCACTTGAAGTTCGCGCTTAACATGGCCCGAGTAAATTTCACTTTCCAGTAAATGCAAACGGTTAATTTGTTGTTTTGCATTTTCAGTAAACGGTTGCACACTACTTTCGTTGTTGTTTTTGGCAACGGATGCAGCCAAAGAAGCATTGGCAATGATTGTTTCTAGGCGATGTTTTTGCTGAGCAACATCATTCTCGTAAGTAAGCGTTGTTTCTTCGCTTGTTGCAGAGCCAAATCGGAGTACTGCGAAGATATCGTTGTGTGTGTTGCTAATGGGCCTATGGGCGATCTTTTCTACGCGCAGGTGCAACTCCTGCAGGGCTGCGGTGTTTTTAAAGGGTACTAGAATAGCGAAACGGGAATTACTGATACGTGCAACAGTTGCATCATCGGCATTGAGTTCTCGCAAGCGCCGAGCAATCGCTTGAATGGTGAGATTGCCAATCGAACGCCCCCGCACAGTGTTGATTTTGTCTAAGTTTGCTATTTCCAGCACGACAACTGCGAACCGTTTGGCAGCGATCGATTGTGCGATTATATTTTCGAGTAAACCGTCGCCAGTAGGTAACTGTGTAAGTTCATCAATTTTTGCCGCTGGAGTATAGCGTAAACGCATATCTTCCCGATGTGCTAACTGCACTCGATTGGCAAAGTTTTGTTTGTTAAATGGCTTGGTAATGAACTCTATTGCCCCGCCTCCCAGTGCTTGGCGTTCAATTTCATCATCACGAAGGCTGGTAACCACAACTTTAGGAACACTGCGAAGGCGCTGATGTTTATTTAGCTTGGCAATGATATCCAGTGCGGTATTTTCTTCTAGGTAGTAATCAATAACAAATACATCAACGCGTATAGGCAGCGAGGCAACCAGATCAGTAAACTCTTCGGGAATATGTTGGATGGCCACAACATGATAGCCTCGGCGCTTCAGCAGCCAAGTACTAATAAGCAACGCACTCGCATCGTCATCAATAAGCACTGCCGTGGGGCGCTGAACGTCGTTTCTTTCAGGGCTTGTTTGTGTGTGTTCAACTGTTTTATGCAAAATCAAATTACCGTTAGAATTTGATTGCAGTTTACAGTGCCGGAAAGATGCCGTAAACACCAAAAACAATAAAATCTATAGGCTATTGTGTTTTTAAGCCTTTATCTTGATTTCTTCATGTTGGCTGAGCCTTGTATATAACCACGCAAGAACGAGCGATCCACTGGTTTGTTAAGAACGCTAATGTTTTCTAATATTTTTTGCTGCTGCTCTGATTCAGTTACGTTGGTGCCAGTAACAATGAGAATGTTTAATGCCTGTAAATCAGGATTATTGCCGATTTTATTAAGCATTTCATAGCCATCTACATAAGGAATATCGAGATCTAAAATTAATAAATCAACGGGTTTTTGGCCTAATTGCAACAGTGCTTCAATGCCATCGCGAGCATAATAAACATCGATTAAAGAACTAAAATCGCTAAAGATATGCTGGTAAATTTTTATCGTAACGGGGTCGTCTTCTGCTACTAATACTCGCATTCGTTGTGGCGTTTGCGCTTGGAGCTGACGAATTAACCGCGTGCGGCTTTCGGGTGTATCGCTCGTTGGTGAATGCAATTTGGCACGCAATTGTTGCCGCTGTAGTACCGAGCTTTTCTCTATTCTGCGGTGGCCCCCGGCTGTTTTCCATGCTTCGAGCTCACCATTCTCAACCATATGCTGAACGGTTCCTACTGAAACCCCTAGCAGTTTTGCTGCCGCAGAGGTACTTATGTATTGATCTTTAACCGAAGGTTCAATAGCCACAACCATTACCCTAAATTTGAATAGAAAATGATAACCGGTGAATGATGTGCGGTTTTACTGAATTTTGCAAATAAATCTTTGCCTCGCTGATCTAATTTAGCAATTTTTCGTAGTAGCAAAAATTTTAAGTGCCCACTCACGCCAAAAGGCTTGCCAACACCGGTACATACAGCAATACATTCAACGGAAAGGTAATTCCAAGTGCTGCTAGCATAGCTTTACCAATATCGGCATTGGGTATGGCAGCTCGAATGGCGGCCGGCGCTGCGATATATGAAGCACTAGCGGTGAGCGCGCTGAGTATCAAGATCGAGCCAGTAGGCAAATCTAGGTACAGCCCCAAGAGTAATCCTGGCCAGAGCAAAATAAGCGGCGCTAATGCAGCAAAGATCACCAAGCGCCAAAGCTTAAATGGGAACGGCCGACAAATGCGTGCCGTAGTAATACCCATTTCCAGTAGGAACAGAGCGAGTAGCGCGGAAAACCCACTCAACACCAAGCCTTCGATTGAAGCGAGGCCTTCCGGGCCATACAGCCAGCCAATAACTACGCCGCCCATTAGCAGCACAACCCCTCGGCTGGTAAGAGCTTCATGCCAAATGGCACTCATCTTTAATGGCGCAGCCGTAGGTTTAGCGCTGATATCACTGGTTGCGCTAGACCCTGCGTTGCTTTGCGCACGCCAATGGTAGAAGGCCAGCATCAACACAATGGCCGGTAGCTCGAGAATTACCAGGTATAGGGTGGTATCAGCCGCTAACGGCAGCTGATAGCTCTCTGCGAGCGCCCAGGCTACCGCAAAAGTACCTGCACTTACCGAACCATAGTGCGCAGCGATACTTATGGCATCTACGCTTGGCAGGCGTATCAATTTGCGTAGCACTGGAAATAGAATCGGGGGGAGCAGAAAGCCGAGCGCCATGATGAGCAACAAGTTGCTCCAAATGATGGTATCACCATTGCTATGCAATGCTAACCCGCCTTTAATGCCGATACTGAGCATCAGTAATATGGTGAGTATTTCGTATATTTGCCCGGGCATTTTTAGATCGGATTTTACCAACCCAGAAATCAAACCTAACGCGAAAAACGCAACAACAATATCTGGCATGCTTCCCTCTATGATTTTGCAACGCTAACGGCTGCGGTTATCAAGCGGAGCGATTATGCAGAATTTAACCTATATATAAAAATAATTGATTGCAGTATATGATATAGATAATTAGCTATACATTGATTGCAATAAGGGGCGCCAATGCAATTACGGCAGTTAAACTTTCGGTTGTTAGAGGTGTTTCAACACGTAGTGGAGCAGAAAAGCATTTCTGCTGCGGCTCGTAAGCTTCACCTTACTCAGCCCACCATTTCAGCGCAGATTCGTAAATTAGAAGATGTATGTGGTGCACAGTTGTTGCAGCAGGAAGGTAGGCAGATGCTACCTACCTTGGCGGGCGAGCACTTGTATCGTGCCAGTGGCGATATTATGCGGCGTATGCATGAGTGTACTCAGGCAATTTCGGCAATAAGAGAAGGCGATCGGGGCACCTTAAAAATATCCTTGGTGAACACGGCGCAATATGTAATTCCGCCCTTAGTTGCGCAATTCAATCAGCAATTCCCGGATATACGGGTTGAGTTAAGTATTGGTAATCGCAGCACCACATTGCAGCGATATTATAATAATGCCGACGATATCTACATTTTCAGCCATCCGCCGAGCGATTCTATGGTGAAAGCGGAACCCTTTATGGCGAACCGATTGCAGCTTATCGCGCCAGTAAATCACTGGGCAGCAAAACAAAATTGCGGGCGTTTAAACTTTCAAGAATTGGTAAATGAATCTTTTTTAATGCGCGAACTAGGCTCGGCAACTCGTATGGTGTTTGATACTTGGTTAGCGGGCCGGGGCCTGTATTTAGCCAATACTACGCAAATTGAAAGCAATGAGGCGATTCGCATGAGCGTGGCATCGGGAATGGGCTTGGCGGTGCTCTCGGAACATATTATTGAGCATGGTAGTGATGCCGTTGCGCGCATTGATGTGGAAGGATTTCCGCTACCTGGGCAGTGGTATATGGTGAGCCGCAGTGATACACGAAATGCACCGGTGATTGATAGATTTAGAACGCTGGCATTATCTGCTTGAGTTTTGTGAGCAAAGCAAGGTAAGGTGCGGAAATAATTTTTGGTAAGTATATTAAATATTGATGAAAGAGCCTATGCAGCACTCACTTCTTACCGATCCTAATCGACATAAGCGTCGGTTGCTTAAAGCCATTTTGCTGATTATTTTTATGGTTTCGTTGGTGATCGGAAGTATTAACTTACTTTGGTTTCAAGCTTACTCAATTGGCGCATTGAATTATATTAGTATGGCCCTGTGTGCGCTGATCTGGTTGTATTACCAGCATACTCATAATCTGCGCGTGGCGGTGTGGTTGGTAAGCGGTGCAGTGATGTTCAATTTGGCTTCATTTATCGTGCTTGCGCAAGGTGGTGGTTATTCACTGATTTGGCTTACGGTATTACCACCGCTGGTATTCTTCTTGTTGGGGAAACGAGCCGGCTCTTGGGTTACAGCGATATTTTTTGCCGCCGCTTTACTTTATTTCTATACACAAATGCCGCACTTGCCTCCGCAACGGCTGGCTACCGGCGCATTTTTGAATATTGCTGAAGTGATGTTGGTGCTTTTCCTCATTTTCCGTTTTTATGAAGGCGCACGCAGCGAAGCATTTGCAGAACTAGTGCGTATTTCCACTATGGATAAATTAACGGGTATCTATAATCGCGCAAAACTTGATGATGTGCTTGAGCAACATATTGAACTTATGGATCGTAGCGAACAGCCACTTAGCATTATGTTGTTGGATTTAGATCATTTTAAAGTAGTTAACGACCAATTTGGGCACCTGCAGGGCGATAAAGTGCTGCAAGAGGTAACCAAGGTTATTAAGCGTGCTATTCGTAAAACCGATCAATTTGGCAGGTGGGGCGGCGAAGAGTTTATGCTTATTTGCCCTAATACCAGCGCCGAAAATGCAGCCTGTTTAGCGGAGAAACTGCGTGCTGCTGTGCAGGATTTTGATTGGCAGTTTGCCGTACATATAACTGTAAGTATTGGTATCGCTGAAATAGCGGCGCGGCAATCGAGTGTGCAGGCGCTACAAGCGGCTGATAAAGCGTTATACCGTGCTAAGAATAATGGCCGCAACCGAGTGGAAGTGGCAGGCCATGCAATGCCTTGATTTACGTTCATAAGTGAATAAGAGGGCGTTTATTTTATTAACATTATGTTCGTATTTGAAAAAATAAGCCCCGCAACATAAATTGCGGGGCTCACATATACAGATATTGGTGCGGTTTTTAGAAATTATTCGCTAGGAATTAAAACCGTATCAATTACATGAATTACGCCGTTATCAGCTTTGATATCTGCTGTAGTTACGGTGGCGTTATTGATTTTCACTGAATAGCCTGTTGCATCTACGTTCAATGAGCTACCTTGCAGCGTTTCTGCATATAGCTGCTGGTCGGCAATATCGCCGCTCATTACTGTGCCAGAAACTACATGGTAAGTAAGAATTGCAATCAACTGATCGCGGTTTTCTGGCTGTAGTAAGCTTTCTACTGTGCCTTCAGGTAATGCCGCAAATGCTTCATCTGTTGGGGCAAACACAGTAAATGGGCCTTCTCCGCCAAGTGTATCTACTAAATCAGCAGCGCCTAAAGCAGCCACTAAGGTATTGAAGTTACCATTAGCTACGGCAATTTCAGTAATGGTACCGGCTTTCTTTTCTTCGCCGTAGCCGCTACGTTCTTTGTTGCCTCCGTGGTGGTCGGCAAGGGCCATACCAGAAATAGCGAATGTACTTGCGATAGCGATGGCTAAAGTTGTAAATTTTTTCATTGCAATTCTCCTAAGTAAAATTGGTTGGCAATGGAATTGAAACTGCACCATGCCATTTATTTGTTACATAAGAGCTTACGCCTTGTACAGGCACTTGGATTACAATTAACCGATTCTTTACCTTGCAGCCCAGAAAATCATTCTGGAATTAACGTGGCATTCCAGTTAATCGCCTGCCAACGCATATCGCGAAATACGAAAACCCCCGTGTTGTAATAGCGGTTTTGCACTTCACCTGCAGGGTTGGAGGCTACTAATACAAAATTGGCGATGGCCACACCTTCAACATAGTTGATATGCGGGTTCGATGCGGTAAACCAAGTGGTTACGTTTTCTTCCGAGGTGGGCATTGTGCCTTCCATTCCGGCCATTAGCTCGGTTTTACCAAAGCGGCTGCCGCTGGAGCTAGTATAAATTAATTCTTCTGCCCAAAATTGATCATGAATAGTGGCATCGTTCACACTGGCGCCATACAAAAATTGATCAATGGCAACGATAATTTCATCTTCGCCAGCATATACAGTAGTTGCCGCCGCTAGCAGTAATATGCTCAGCCAAGCTTTTACAAAGTAGTTCAACATAAGGTGTTCCTTATCACGAAATTAAGGCGAAATTTAGAATACACCTAATCGCAATCGCTATCCAAGTGCTGCTCGGTTAAGAATATTTGGATGTCTTCATAGGCTGGGGTCCAGAAGCGCAATGGGCTGGCCAAGCTAGCAACCAAAGCTACATGGCGGCGGCTTGGATACAGCTTGAAGGTTGTTGGTACACCCAGGCTTTTCAGTTCCGCAGCGAAGCTCTCGCTGTGTGCGGGTTTGGCAATCGTATCGGCTTCACCATGTAAAAGTAGTGTGGGGGGAATATTGTTTGGCTTACGCTCTGCAATTATAGCCACCGGGTTCGCTTCATCACCTTGTACTTGGCTAAACTTCTCGCCTACGCGTTCATGATCGAGTGGCAAATCATACGGGCCAGATAATCCGATGAACGCCGCAATAGGCATTGAATTACCAATATAACTGGGGTCTGCAACCAACATTGCCGCAGAATGAGCCCCCGCTGAGTGCCCTACTAAAATTAAACCGCGCTGATTTGTCGGTAATGCATTACATGCGCTGGGTACGTGGTTTGGTATGGCTTGCACGGCAGCCGCGGCATCTTCGATAAATGCTGGAAATTCAACTTCTGGAAACAAGCGATAGTTGGGGATAACCGTAACGTAGCCTAAGCGCGCGAACGCTTGGCCAATAAATTCAAAATCAGCCTTATCGCCATCATCCCAACCACCACCATACAGAAATACAACGATATTCTGTTTGTGCGGTGTTTGCTCGGGGATATAAATATCCATCGTTTGCCTTGGGTGAGCCAGTTCGGGCAGATAGGCAACATCTTGCTGCACGGTATAGCTATTGCTAGGAACCACAGCATTAAGGGCACGAGTGGGCGAGCAAGCCGTAATGATCACCAAACCAAGCAGAATAATCATTAATCCATAAATACTATTAATGGGCAAATCGCCTCCTTTAGTGCATGTGTTTAGTGCATGTGTTGGCGTGAGGTTACGCTACAGTAATTTCGCCACGGCCAGTGTTTTTGCTTTGGTATAGTAATTGATCTATTTGTTTCAAGGTTGCTTCCCAGTTGCTTGCATCGCTGTGTGTGTAGAGTGTGCCACCGCCACTTACAGATATTTCCACTCCAGCAATGGGTTGTTTGCTAATTTCGTGAGTGATTTTATCAGCGAATTCCGCGAGTTGTTCGGCTTGAATGCGCTTAATCACGATTAAGAACTCTTCACCACCCCAGCGAATTACCAAATCATTTTCTCGTAAGCAGCTTTTCAAGCGGTTCCCCATTTCTACCAATACAGTGTCACCTACATCATGGCCATGTTGGTCATTAATACGTTTAAAGTAATCAATATCGATTAAATAAATTCCGTGGCTATGATTTGCTTCCCGACGATCCGCAAGGAAAAAATCATGAATGGCGCGCCGATTATACAAACCCGTTAAAGGGTCATGGAATGATTGAATATGTAGTTTACGATTTGCCTTATTCAGCAGTGTGTTGATTTTGTTGGAGTGGCGATAGGCTAAGCCGGTAAGGATAATAATAACGAATAATAAGAATGCTGTTAGCACCATAAAGAATTGCTGGCGTTTTTGGCCTTCTAACTGCTGTTGCTGTAACTTAGTTTGCTGTTCGAGGATTTGGATTTGTAATGATTTTTCCTCTGCTTCATAGCGCACTTGCAGCTCGCTAATTACATTATCGCGCTCGGTTTGAAACAACTCTTCTTGGATATCGGTTTTCTCTTTTAATGTAGCGGCCTGCAATTGATATTCACCAGCTAGCTCATAAGCGTTGGCCAAATGTGAAAGAATAATGGATACCTCTCGTGGTAATGCGAAGCTTTTAAATACCTCTGCTGCAGTTTCCATTTCCGCTAAGCCTTCTTCGTAATTGCCTTGCAACACTTTAATGTAGCCAAGGTTAAATTCGGTTACTGAGCGCTCATTCACATTACCAATGCGCTTGGCCATGGCTATCCCTTGCTCAAGGTAAACTTGCGCATTGGCGTAGTTATTCATGAGCAACTCGGTTGCTCCGGCATTGTTATAGGCCAGCATTTCCACTCGTTTATCACCCACTTGCTTGGCGCTTTCCGCTGCCTCTAAGAATGCTGCTAGCTGTTCTTCAGAAGGGCCGTATAAGTATTGTTTGGCATAGGCTCGAATAAGATAAATTTCTGGTAACCGATCGGTTAGGCCGTGCCGAATTGAATCATCGATGGTGGCGTTGGCGGTATCAATTGAGGCTCGGTAATTACCCAAGTTAGATTGTAAACGGGCAATATGCAGATTCAGAAACTGCCGCCGGCGTTGGGTGTTGGCATTATCAGTAACAGATATTACTGCATGTGCTTGTAGCATATATTCCAACGCTTCGGCAAACTCACCAAAATGCATTAAGGTGCGGGCAATCAGGTGAGATGCATGATATTGAATACGCGGATTGGTTACCTGGGCCAATTGTTGCTGAATTGTGGGTACAATCAGGTGAGCCTCATCATTACGATCGCGTTGAATATACGCTTCTCCAATAATGGTGTTAATTTCGGTAATCGCATTCGCGTTATTGCTTGCTTCCGCGCGCTCACGCACTGATTCGGCAAGCTTTAAAGCGCCCTCGAGATCATTCTCGTTGATCACTAAGCGAAGAACTTCATAGCCGTGTACACGAACCCAAGTTTCAACTGGGGTAGTGTTATCTACTGAATTTAAGATACGTTGAAACGTTTCTAGATCATTAGGCACAAAGCCCATTCCCAGAGTAGCTTCAAGTTGCTCTTCAAGGGCAATATCTATCTCAGCTACAGCAGTTGCAGCTTTGCTTTCTTCAACAACACTGGATTGTTCATGCATTTCGTTTTCCGGCTCTGCATTTACTGCACCTAATAAAGAGGCGGCCAAAAATGAAATGAGAAATAAAGAAACTACAGCTTTATTCATAGAGATCCCTTTCTATTTGTACTTATTTTTTTACTATAGCACCCTCGCTTTAAAAATCACCATTTATGTAGGCTCAATGAGGGGTATATGCAAATTCTACATATCAAATATCAATTCGGTTTTTAGAGAGCGCGCTGCAACACTCTATACTCAGTTTTCTATTTATGAAGAGTGTTTAGTTTTCATGCAAAGCAGCCCAGTACTTCCAGTTCTTGATATGCAGCTATTGTTTGCCGGCGGAGATGCGCGGCAGGAATTTTTGCGCACCCTTGCGGATGCAGCACGCACGGTTGGCTTTTTTTACATTAAAGGGCACGGTTTAGATACTGAACAACAGCGTGTATTGCGCTTAAGTAAGCAATTCTTTGCCCTGCCGCAAGCCCAAAAAGAAACGGTAGCAATGTTGAACTCGCCGCACTTTCGCGGTTATACCAAGCTCGGTAGTGAGCTTACTGCGGGTAAGCATGATATGCGTGAACAGTTTGATATCATGCGCGAAGAACCTGCCGTTATGGTGGCTAATAATGAACCAAAATGGTGGCATTTATGGGGGCCGAATCAATGGCCCGTAACGTTGCCAGAATTGCGTATGGGATTGCTAAGCTATCAAGAACAGCTAGCTCAATTGAGTACAGTACTACTGAGTGCCTTTGCTGAAGTAATGCAGCAACCCGCGGATGTGTTTGGTGAAACCCTGCAAGAGCCCTATACCCACATGAAGTTAATTCGCTATCCAGGTGTAATGGGAAATAGCCGCCAAGGTGTAGGTGCACATAAAGATCCAGGGTACCTTACGATTGTAAGCCCAGATCAACATTCTGGTTTGCAAGTATACAAAGATCAGCAATGGCTAGATGTACCGCCTATTGCAGGTGCCTTTGTAGTGAATATTGGTGAGTTGCTTGAGTTAGCATCGGATGGTTATCTGCGCGCTACCGAACATCGTGTAGTAAGCCCGCAAGCAGGTACCGATCGTTACTCAGTGGCATTCTTTATGGCGGCGGCCTTGGCGAGCGAAGTTCCGCTGTTAAACTTGCCACCGCAGCTAAAAGCGCAGGCACTTGGGCCTACTAGCGATGCGAATAATCCGCTGTTCTATCAGGTGGGAGAAAATGTATTAAAAGGCCGCGTGCGCTCGCACCCAGATGTTGCGTGCGCACATAAAATTGCCTGCTAATAGGCAAGTAAGTATTACATCATTGCCTGCAGGTAACGCTCTAAGCTAAGCCGATGAATAAGGCCAAGCTGTTGCTCAAGCCAGTAGGCGTGGTCTTCTTCCGTATCTTGTAAAATACCCACCAGAATATTGCGGCTCACAAAATCACGTTGCTGCTCACATAACTGAATAGCTTTGCGCAATGCCGTTGCGTTTTCGCGCTCCAGCTGCAGATCGGCGGCCAGCATTTCGGGCACGGTATCGGCATCAGGCAGTGCGTGCCGGCTTTCCAAATTTGGCCGGCCACCGAGAACCAGAATTCGCTCAATCAGCAATTTCGCATGGCCACGTTCATCTTCAGCTTCGTGGTTTATGCGCTGGTACAGTTTTTGGAAGCCCCAATCGGCGTATTGCTCAGAATGCGATGTATATTGATCAATCGAGGTTAATTCCCACGACAACAACCCGTTCAGCGCTTTGATTACTTCACTCATATCAGCCTCCTAAAGTTGTTGCTGCAAGTAGTTTTCTTCACCAATGGTATCGATAATGCTGCATTGGGTATCTAACCAATCTTGATGGTCTTCTTGTTTAGCAAGAATCTCGCTGAGCATTTTCCGGCTCACAAAATCGTGCTGTTCTTCACACACACTGATGGCATCGCGGATATGGCGGATATCTTCACTAATCAACTTATCATCAAGCTTGAGCATTTCGTGCGGCGTTTCGCCGATATACAGTTTCCCAAGTTCTTGCAGGTTCGGTAAGCCATCGAGTAATAGTATGCGTTCGATTACTTCATCGGCGTACTTCATTTCCGCTATAGATGCTTTATAAATGTGCTGGTTGAGCTGTTCAAAGCCCCAGTTCTTATACATTCGTGCATGCAAAAAGAATTGGTTTACGGCAGTGAGCTTGCGCGTTAACACTTTATTTAATGCAGTAAGTACCGTTACGTTGCCACGCATGGTTGAGCTCCTTTGGGATTACTTCGGAGCTTTTAGATTAGATGATATTTAGGCAGGTGTAAAATAGCCCAACCCAGCGGGCTGTGCTTGCTGGTGGAGTGCTTCGTTTAGTACATCACGAGCGCAGCAAGTGCATTTACCACATTGGCTACCAAGGCCAAATTGCTGGCGCAAATCACGCACAGAACTTGCACCATCCGCAACAGCTTGCGAAATTTGCTTGTCGGTAACGCTTTTGCATAAACACACGTACATAAATCACCCGAAACGCTATTGAGTAGGTTCTTATTAAAACACAAATGAGAACTGTTATCAATAACATTTAGATGCAGGTATGTGAATTAGGCTACACACCAGTTTTAGTAGTAATTCGCTCTAACCCGTGGGCGTTTGGCCCAGTTTCATTGCGCCACAGCTTGAAGGCAAAAAATAAGCCGGTAGTTGCTAATCCGGTATAAAACCACATGCTGGGCGCGTAACCCGCAGTGTTTTCTGGCCCAGCATTGTTTATATCGTTCAGTAACCCAACAATAGGTGGCACCACCATCCACCCTAATTGTTGGCATAGGGTCATGAGCGCGAACGCAGAGCCTAATCGGCGTTCTTCCACGATATAAGCTACCGATGGCCACATTACTGCTGGAATGAGAGAGAACACCGCACCGAGCAGAAATATCACCACGAACAGGGTAAGTGGCACCGGCGCGCTGCCAATGAATGGAATCACTAAATTGATATCTGGCCCGGCCGGCAAATAGGTTACTGCTAAGAACAGCGGCACCATTACCAAGGTTCCTGCGGCCATAAATAGCGAGCGGCGGCCCACTTTATCTACCCACAACCCGAATAACGGCGTAAGAATAATTGCCGCTACTGGCAATAAGCTACTTAATAGGCCTGCTGCCTCGCGAGTAATGCCATGCGCTTGTTGAAAGTAATCGATAGCAAAGGTGCGGAATGGGAAAATTGCCGCGTAGAACACCACACAAAGTGCCACGATGTACCAATATGAAGCACTAAATTTATACAGGCTGCGAAAATCGATCTGCTCCGCAGCTTGCGCATTGCCAATTTGAAAGCGGCCTTCGGCTCGGCGCTCCATAATCCAATATAAAATAGCTGCGGTTACGGAAATCCCGGCTACTGCAGTGGCCAACCAGAGCGGATCTTGCCAGTTTGCGTACAGTGGGCTCGCAAATGATGTAGACCAATCTGCGGATGCAGAACCAAGCCGTGAAATGGATAAGTTTACGCCAAATGCAAAACTGAGCTCTTTGCCTTTAAACCATTTTGATAACACCGTTATGGCGGCAACAATCAGCGGTTCAGCACCAATACCTAACAAGAAACGGCCGGCGAGAATTACTTCGTATCGGCTGGAAACTGCGGTAAGAAACGCCGCAAAGAGGCAAATAAGTGCAAATACGGTGATGGCTTTTTTGGTACCCCAGCGATCAATGATGTAGCCGCCTACCAGCAACACCATAATTGCGGCAGCATTGTACACAGACGAAAGGTAACCAATTTGCTCGTAACTAAAATCGAGCTGCGAACGCATTAAATCAATTACCGGCCACATGGAATCGTAAACATAATAATTGCCAAACATGGCAAGGCTTACGAAGAGCAAAATCAGCCAACGATGAATAGGCGATGGCGGCGGCAATTCGGCTGGTTTGCTTGCAGCGAGAGGCGCAGGAGTATGTTGCGGCATGATGATCTCTTGTTGTTATTTTCTTGGTAGTTATTTTGCCTTATTGTTTAGCAACAATCTATGCTTCGCAACTTAGCGGCGTTGCACGCCGCGCATAAATGATTTATGCGTTATTATTCGCTACACTTTCGCTATCCTTGCAATACGAGATATTTATGAACCCACAATCCTTTTTGAATTCGTTATCAACGAAGCTGCGCGCTTCTCGCACTGTGCTTGCTGCCACTACGATCGCCATTTTTTTGGCAGGGTGTAGCGATCCGCAACAGGTTGAATACACGCCTGAAATACCAGCGTTCACACTAGAAATCGCGCATATAAATGATACCCACTCTAGTTTTGATGCGGTAACTGGCAGTTTCACCGCAAACGAGCATCATGTGTTTAACGAGTTTGGTGGCCACCCTCGTATTTTAAGTAAAACGAATCTGTATCGCGAGCAAGCGGCGGCGGCAAACCAACCCATGCTATTTCTACATGGTGGTGATGCTTGGCAAGGTACAGCCTATTTCAAAATTAACGAAGGGCGCATGAATGCAGACATTTTGAGCCGCATGGGAATTGATGCCATGGCGCTTGGTAATCATGAGTTTGATCTTACCAACGTGCATTTGAATGAATTTTTGAACATGATTAACTTCCCACTGCTGGCGGCGAATATAGATATTAGCTTGGATGCTGATTTAGCTGAGCAAACCAACTTGTTGCCCTATGCAGTGTTTGCTTTTGATGGTTATAACAAGCAACGGTTTTTGCCGAACCAGATTGAACAGGCGCTGGCGAGCGGCAATGAGTTGGTAGCGGTATTTGGAATCGCCCTTGATGATATGCCAAACATAGCCCCCAATACGGGAGATGTGCAGTTCTTCGATATGGTAGCGAGTGCCCAAGCCTCGGTAGACGAATTCCACGCCATGGGCATTAACCGCATTGTAGCGGTTACCCACGTGGGCCACGCGATCGACGTTGATATTGCCAATCAGGTAAATGGCATTGATGTAATTGTAGGCGGGCATTCGCATACTTTACTTGGCGATTTCTCAGATTTAGGCATGGGCTACGCAGGCACCTATGCACAGTGGGTGGTGAATCCAAATGGTGAAAGTGCTACCTGTGTTGTGCAGGCTGGGCAATATGCACAAGCGATCGGTAAAGTTACCGTGCAGTTTAACGAAAGCGGCCGTGTGCTCGATTGTTTTGGTGGTAATACCCTGCTAAGTAACGATGATTTCTACCGCAGCTCGGCTCGCGATAGCGATAGCCGCCTAACCGCGAGCGCCCATGCTGAGGTGTTGGCCTTTATTTCCGAACACCCACGAATTACCGTAGCAACTGAAGAAGCGGCAATGCGTAAGCACATTGATGTTACCTATCGGCCAACTATGGAAGCTGCTTATGGTAGCGAATTAGGAATGGTGCCAGAGCAAATTACCCATGTGCGCGAGCCTAGCCCTGAGTTCCCGAATGGTTCGGAAGTGGCACCATTGGTGGCGCTTGGCCAATATAATTGGGCTGCGAGCGATGCGGTGTACGAAGTGGCGGGCATGCGTGCCGATTTCGCATTGGTTGGAGCCGGTGGCGTGCGCCAGAGTATAGCTGATGGGCAACTTCGTGAGGGCGATATTACCCTTGAGCTGCTTCCTTTCTCGAACTTCATTTCTATCGTGCCCCTCACTGGCGCGCAAGTGATTGCGTTATTGCAGGAAACCATTGTAGCTACGCTTCCAGAGGGCGCCCATGCAGGGAAGTTCCCGTATGGTGGTAACTTGCGCTATCGCTTTGTAGAAACTGAATTAAATGTAGCGGGAGAGGTGCAGCGAGTAGAAATAAACCGCGGTTCAATTTTACGGCCTGAGTGGCATGAGTTAGAGGCAGATGGGGTGTATAACGTAGCAATGAATAGCTACAACGCCACCGGTAATGATGGCTGGAATACAATGTATGAAGCACAGAAAGAGCGTTCTGGCCGAGTAGATTTAGCCTATGTGCATGGCGAGCTTACCGCCTTTCATGTAGAGCGTATCGAACGCAGCAGTGATAATCGATTACGAGTAATTTATGCCGATGAAGCGCTGCAATGTGATGTGGCGGGTTTAGCCTGCAATTCTGATGCAGTGGCAGTAGTTGAGTTTCTGCGCGATACCTATGTACCGCTGCAAGGCGCTATTGTGCCGTTACCCTATGCCGTAGTGGAGTGGCTGCAGCCTTAATTGATGGCGCTAATGCTAGCTGAGTGCTTTAATAGCATGAACTAGCGCATTCACAACAAGGAACAACCATGGCGAACTTCAAACTAGAAATACGCTGGGGCGTGATTTTCACCCTCAGCCTGTTGGCGTGGATGATTATCGAACGTTTGGTAGGGTTACATACTACGCATATTGATAAGCATCCTCTGTATACCAGCTTATTCGCTATTGTTGCGGTGGTGCTTTACGCGTTGGCGCTGCGCGAAAAACGGCGTACGGATTTTGGCGGTAGCATGAATTGGGCGCAAGGGTTTATTACCGGTGTGTATATCAGCATTGTTGTGGCTGCACTAAGCCCTTTAAATCAGCTGCTCATTCATAAAGTGGTATCCCCGCAATTTTTCACCAACGCAGCTACGCATACCGTAGAAACTGGCAATATGACCCCGGTAGAAGCAGGTGAATACTTCAGCCTTAGTAACTACATGGTGCAAAGTACGATTGGTGCGCTCTTAATGGGCATCGTTACGGCCGCTGTGGTGGCGTTGTTTGTGCGCGGCAAATAGCCCTACCGAGGGCGAGGCATTTATGAACTATAGTACGGATAGTTAATGCGTGCTGCAGTTTATGCGGCACCAATGGCTTTAACCATATTTTTACTTTGCTTTAAGGATACTATTATGCGAAATGTTCTAAACTATGAAGTAGTTCGAGAAGCCGGAACAATTTACTTGGACGTAGCAAAAACGCTTGCGAATTAACATTGGTTGATTAACGCGAGCACAAAGGAGAATGAACCGTGCAGAAATATCCCCTTTCGTTAATCGCGTTATATCGCCCAACACTTGCTTTAGCAGCGTTGTTTACCATTACTGCCTGCAGTTCGGCAACATCAGAAAATTCAGAATCCACAGCTACGGATGCTGGCGCTATTGCAAGTGAGTGCTGTGCTGAAGATGCTGGTGTGGCGTTGCTGAAAATGCGTGGTAACGAACCGTTTTGGCATGCCACTCTTTATCGTGAACAATTGCATCTTGCCGGCTTAAACCGAGAGCCGCAGCGCTTTGTGGTTGCCGAGCACAATGTGGTTGGGGCTTCTGAGCAGCAGCCAATATCGCATTACACCCTGATAGCCGAAGGCAGTGCAGATGTTACCGCAACATTACAGGCCGAAGCGAAACTGTGCCGCGATAGCATGAGCGGTATGCCCTATCCAAATACAGTAACTTTGCAAGCGCATGATGGTGAGCAGTTGCATGGTTGTGCAGGTAACCCAGAAGATTTATTGATAGGCTCGGAATGGCAGATTGTGGCAGTAGCAGGGGAGCCCGTTCCCGCGGATGTTGCGGTAACCATTGAGTTTAGCGATACGGGTGCAGTGTATGGTTCTTGTGGCTGTAATCGCTACTCTGGAGCTTATGAGCTTACCGGCGAAAACTTACTATTTGGCCAACTGGCCAGCACTCGCATGGCTTGTGCCGGCACACAAATGCAGGTTGAAGATCGTGTGTATAAATCCTTTGCGGAGATAACAGCATTTGATATCAATGCGCAAGGCGCATTGCAGTTGCTGTTGCAATCGGGTGGCATTATTGAAGCGGTTCGCTAATCTGTTGCTACAAGCGAGCTGAGTGCAATATCCATCATTTGTGTAAAGGACGTTTGCCGCGCTTCGCTGCTGGCTGCTGCATTGGTAACCAAGTGATCAGATACGGTAAGTAGGCAAGCCGCGTGTTTGCCAAGTACTTCGGCATTATGAAATAGCGCAAAGGATTCCATTTCTACAGCTATCGCATTGTGTTCTTTAAGAATACGTTGGTAATCCATAAAATCTTGCCGATAAAACACATCGCTTGAGTGCACAATGCCTTGGTGCAAGGCGATGTTTTGCTGTTTAGCGCTGGCAATGAGCTGCTCATTAAGCTCCTTACTGGGGTGCTTAATGGCCGAGGTATCGCCGTTTTGCGTGCGCGCGAAGGTAGATTCGCTCCAAGCGCTTTGCGCAAGTAGCACATCATATAACTGCAAGGTTTTGGTGTAGGCGCCACAAGATCCAATACGAATAATCTTTTCTACTGCAAACTCAGTGAATAGCTCCCAAGAATAGATACCAATGCTGGGCATTCCCATACCACTACCCATTACACTTACCGGTACACCACGATAATCGCCGGTGTAGGCAAGAATATTGCGCACATTACTTACTTCCCGGGCATTACTTAAGTAGTGCTCAGCAATAAATTGAGCTCGCAGCGGATCGCCCGGCATTAACACGGTTTTCGCAAAATCACCTAATTCAGCATGAATGTGAGGGGTCATGATAGCTTTTACCTCTAGAATAGTTGCTTACGCTAGCTCAGAGTTAGCTTGAGCAAATAATATCGGCGTTTGCAGCAAGTGTTCTGGGGTTGCTCAGCCTAAGTTCCGTGGCGGGTTGTGCCCAGCGCTCCAAGTAAGAACGCTTGGCGCGAACAGGGCAGCTGCCTACACTCGTTTGAGTTCCGGCTACATCACTAAGAGCAATATCAAACTTCACTGGTATCTCGAATGGGTTACGCAGCGAGAATTGCATGCCGTAGTTGCCTCGGAGTTGGCGGAAGTATAATTCAAACGTGCGTTCTGGATGCTGATTATGCTCTACATGCCGTAAACTGAGAATATTATTATCACTATCGAGCTCGGCCTCAATAAATAAACGTTCGCCAGGTAGTACAATAATTTCATTCTGATACACAACGGGCCAGAACTTACTATTCTGTAGCCTTACTTCACCATGCATGGTGGCAACCAGCACATCAATATCGCCTCGGCAACTGTTAGCCGCGCAATACTCGTGCAGTGATAGTGGGGAGGGCTTTGTAAACTCAGGCTCGGTAATTTCAGTTACCTGCTGCTCACTAATTTGGCAAGCGCTAAGAAGCGCAATGCAGCCGATGAACACGCTGTACTTTAAGCTGTTATGCATACGTTTCATTTAATTGTAAAACCTTCCTGAGTAGCGATGTAATCACGTAACTTGGTTAATTTCGATGAAGCACACTCTTTATTCATATCCCCTTCCGCGGCACAAAAATCACCTAATGCGCCGATGGGCATGGGCTCGGCAATTAAGAAGCCTTGTAGCCCATCACAGCCGTACTCACGCAAATATTGCGCCTGTTCTTTACATTCTACGCCTTCAGCAATTACTCGCAAGTGTAGGGAGTGTGCCATTACTAAAATGGTGCGCACGATGGTGCGTGCATTTTCATCTGTTTGCATATCCCGAATAAAGGTTTTATCAATTTTCACTTCATCGATTGGCAGCTTACGCAGCACATTAAGCGAGGAGTAACCGGTGCCGAAATCATCGATGGAAATATTAATACGTTGATCTTGTAGTTCATTCAATACCGATAAGGTGTTATCAAAGTTACTGATAACAGCCGTTTCCGTTAGCTCCAGTTGAATACACGACCAATCATCAAGATGAGCAAACCGTTGCATGAATGCAGCGGCGCTATCATCATCGTTAAAATCATGCGCAGAAACGTTGATCGATACTCGCGGTAGCACTTTGCCGAGTAGATTATGCTCGCTCAATTCTTGAATTGCGCGCTGGCATACAAAATTAGTAATTAAGCTAATAAAGCCCTGCTGTTCAGCAAGTGGAATGAAGGTATCTGGGGGTACCTCGCCAAGGCTCGGGTGGCGCCAACGCACTAACACTTCCACACCGGTAATACTAAGGTTGCTGGCACTAAACTGTGGTTGATAAACAAGGGTAAGCTCTTCGTTTAGTAGGGCTTGCTTGAGATCTGCGGTTAATTGCAATCGTGAGTGAACACTTTCTCCTAAAAAATGATCGTATAAACGCAGCTGGCCTGTGCCAATACTTTTTGCTTCTTCGAGAGCTAAATTGGCAGCGGAAATAAGATCTCGTAAATTATCCGCATCGCCGGGCGAGCTTGCCATACCAGCACCAGCAGAAATAGAAAGTTTTGGGTGTTCAGAGATGCGAATTTGCGCAATAGATTGTTGTACCTTGCGAGCTAATTCAACGATAGGCTCGCAGTGTTCAAGGTTGGCGATAGCTACTGCGAACTCATCGCCACCAAATCTGCCAATCACGCTTTGGTGATGAGCGAAATGCTCGCGAATCAGCGCAGCAACATCGAGTAAAACTTGATCGCCAATTACTTGCCCAGCCGTGTGATTGATTTGCCGGAAACCATCAATGTTGAAGATAACCAGTGCAACTTTCCGTTGTTGGCGGTTGCTGAACTCGAGTTCACCCACCAATGCTTGTTTGAACATGTGGCGATTCAAAAGTTGAGTTAATTCATCGCGTTTCGCTAACGATTGTTCGCGGGCCAGGGCCCCTAACATAAGGCAAAAGAACATCGCGCCAGTAACGAGCACGAAGCCAAAACCTTTAACGGTTTGCAGGCGCGTTAATAGCTCGGTATCTTCAACCAACCCGGCTAATATGCGATCTGAATAGAGAATATATAGAGTTCCAAGAACAACATATATCATTGTACGCCAAAGAGCTGCTCGCCAAGGCGACATAATACCTAGCCTATTTTTATGAGTATTCATTAAAGATAGCACTCCACAGCAGATGCACAAATATGAGTGGTGAAATGGCGCTATATTTTCATACGGCGGCTCTGTTAGAATGCGCGCCGTGATTCAACTTTGATTTTTATTCAGTAGGTGCGGTATGTCGATAACGGGTGTTTTTGATCCGAAACAAGTTAAAGCCGAGGCTGTGGGTAATGCTCACGAGCAAGCTACAGTAGCAGCAGAACAGGGCACCACGATTGGCTTTGTGAGCTTGGGTTGTCCGAAAAACTTGGTTGATTCAGAACGCATTCTTACGCAATTGCGTACCGAGGGTTACGATATCGTGCCCGATTACCATAATGCCGATATGGTGATTGTAAACACGTGCGGGTTTATTGATTCAGCGGTGCAGGAATCATTAGATGCCATTGGCGAGGCGCTGAAAGAAAATGGGAAAGTATTGGTTACCGGTTGCTTGGGCGCGCGCGATGATGAAATTCGCGAAGTGCACCCAAACGTGCTCGCTATTACTGGCCCCCATGCCTACGAAGAAGTAATGAGCCAAGTTCATGAGCACTTGCCAAAACCGCAGCATATTCCATTTGAACAGCTAGTTCCGGATACAGGCATCAAGCTCACGCCGCGCCACTTTGCCTACTTGAAAATTTCTGAGGGCTGTAATCACCGCTGCACGTTTTGCATTATTCCATCGATGCGTGGCGATTTAGTGAGCCGGCCTGTGGGTAATGTGCTCGATGAAGCGAAGCGTTTGGCGAATGCGGGCGTGAAAGAGCTATTAGTGATTTCACAAGATACCAGTGCGTATGGCGTGGATGTAAAACACCGCACCGGTTTTTGGGATGGGCGGCCAGTAAAAACCCGTATGCTCGAGTTGTGTGAGGCGCTTGGCGAACTCGGTATTTGGGTACGCTTACATTACGTGTATCCGTATCCATCGGTGGATGATGTGATTCCTCTGATGGCGCAAGGTAAAATACTGCCGTACTTAGATATTCCGTTGCAGCACGCGAACAAACGCATATTGAAACTGATGAAGCGGCCTGGTTCTGCCGAGCGAGTGTTAGAGCGAATTCAGAAGTGGCGGGAAATTTGTCCAGATTTAGTGATTCGTAGCACTTTCATTGTTGGCTTCCCGGGGGAAACGGAAGAGGAATTCAATGAACTGCTAGATTTCTTGCGGGCTGCCCAGTTGGATCGAGTTGGTTGTTTTACTTACTCGCCGGTAGAAGGTGCGAAAGCCAATGAACTGGCCGATCCGGTACCACCGGAAATTCAGCAGCAGCGCTACGAGCAGTTTATGCAGGTACAGCAGGAAGTAAGTGCAGCAAAGTTACGAGCACGGGTAGGCCAGGAAATGCTGGTGCTGATCGATAAAGTGAACCCGGAAGGTGCCGTAGGCCGCAGCTATGCCGATGCACCTGAAATTGATGGCTTGGTGTATATCAGTGATGAAACAGATGTGCAGCCTGGTGATAAGATATGGGTAGAAATCATTCACACCGATGAATACGATTTATGGGGTGTGCGGGTAGAAGATTAAGTTCACCTTGCCCGTTAAAAGTGCACTGAAATGCCCACCTTGCCACTCAAAGCGCGGCTATAAACGCCGCCACCGAGCAATAAATCAACGCGGTTGGCAATATTGTAGCGTACTTCACCGTGCCAACTCGTGGTAGAAAGGCTACCGGTTTTTGAGTACTGAACGTAACTTGAGATATCCACGCGTTCATTGATTCTGCCGCGCATACCGGCTTGGGTAATAAAGCCGTGTTCACTGAGGTTAAAATCATCTACCTCCATTTCCACGCGGGTGCCGCCAACAAGCACAAATAAATCTGCTTGCTCACTCGCGGCCATACGTAAACCAGCCATGATATTAAGCTGATAGGCGTTCATGTCTGGATTACTGTTCCGGCCACTAACCTGGCCAACATTCGATTCGAATTGCAGTAGGCCATATTCATACACGGGCAATGAAGCCCGCAGATTCAGCATATCTGCCCGTACACTGCTATCACGATCCGCTTCTATCGCATAACCTAAATCAAGTAACCGCCAATTGGGTGCAGTTAATGGCGTTTCGTTATCGGCGGTGTAGGCTGGCGCGCTGATGAGCAAACAGAGCACACTAAAAACGGTGAGCATTGAGGTAGATGTTAGCTGCTGAAACGAAACCATTGTGAGTACCTTTGTTTTGCAGCATTTTTCCGCAAAAAATGCATGCGCCACGAATATGTTGATAGAAATCTGAAGATAGCATATCTCACCTATTCAACGCATGCACCTATCACAAAAATAATCGCTTTGGTTTCGTTAGCGAGCGTTATGCACTTAAGCCGGTGATTTCTTCACTGGCCGCAGCAATGGCGGCGTTGCGTGGCGCTTCGCCAAGGTTTACGCCTTCCGCACGAACGGTAGTTACATCGGTGATACCGATAAAGCCCAGCACGCCTTGTAAGTAACTCTCTTGGTGTTCCATAGCTACGGCTGGGCCCTCGCTGTATATGCCACCACGAGCAGAGGCGATGTACACTTTTTTACCAAGAACTAAGCCTTCGGCACCGCTTTCAGTGTAACGGAACGTGCGGCCCGCTTGGGCAATGCGATCAAGCCACGCTTTTAATTGCGTAGGAATGGAAAAATTGTACATCGGCGCGCTGATTACAATGGTATCAGCCGCAAACAACTCGGCTAGTAGGGTTTCGGTAAGTTCGAGTTCTGCTACTTGGCGCTCACTGCGATCGGCTTCGCCGGTGCCACCTGCAAGTAATATTTCTGCATCTAGGTGAGCAATTGGCGTGGTGATGAGATCACGGTTGATTACCGTAGCAGTGCCGTTCTGTTCACTTAAACGCGCCACGATTTTGTCGCTGAGTTGGCGGCTAACCGATTGATCACCAAAAATACCAGCTTGAATGTGAAGAATATTCATGTAACACCTCGTTGAATGGGTTTAACTTTATGTTGCAGCGATCATAAAGGTGTTCCACTTGCTACACTAGATGGGTATTATGAGAACCACTGTTCCATATATGAAACAATATGTGGTGTAATATGAGTGACTAAATATGAAAGATCTTACTAACTTAGCGCTGTTTGCCCATGTGGTAGAACATGGCAGCTTTAGTGCGGCGGCTCGTTATCTGAGCGTTCCTAAATCTACCTTAAGCCGGCGCATTGCTGATTTAGAAGACGAACTAGGCGTGCGTTTGTTGAATCGCACTACCCGCAAACTTTATTTAACCGATGTAGGCCGGGAGTTCCTTGTGCACTGCCAAACTCTAGTGGCAGCGGCGAATGCCGCAGAGCAAGTAACCCAGTTTGTGCAAGAAAAACCACGTGGTAAAGTGAGGGTAAGCAGCCCATACCCGATTAGCCAATCGTTATTAGTACGAATTTTGCCAGCGTTTATGCAGCGCTATCCGGATGTAAGTATCGATTTGGTAATGACCAATAAACCGGTGAACTTAATTGAAGAACAGGTAGATATTGCATTACGAGTAAGGCCTACTATGGAAGAATCATCGCTGATTGGTAGAGAGTTACTGCCTTCAGGCCAAGCGTTGTATGCCAGCCCAGATTTAGTAGCGCGCATGGGGGTAGCAACGCACCCAACAGATTTGATTACCTGGCCAGCTTTATCGATGTACCAATCGTCTGGGCGTTATCAATGGCAACTTATGCAAGAGGGTGGTGAAAAGGTTTCGGTAAGTTATCAAGCTCGCTTGGTTACCGATGATTTGTGGGTGCTGCGAGAAGCTGCCTATCAAGGCCAAGGTGTGGTATCGCTACCTACTTATCTATGCCGAGAGTATGTTGCCGAAGGCCGGTTGGTGAAAGTATTACCGCAGTGGCAAATGCCAGTTGGCAAGTTGCATTTGGTGTACCCATATCGGCGCGGCTTATTACCTGCGGTGCGGGTGTTGATTGATTTTTTAGTGGAACAAATGCCAATTGCGGCGGGCTTTGCCGGGATCGCGTCAGATAATGACGCAGTAGTAAGTTAAGCTAGCGTAATAATAAATAGCGAAAGAAAAGGGAATAACCAATGAGTTTAACGCCAGGCTTTATCGTTCTGCACGGTAATCAGCTCGAGAGCTTACGCTCAGTGCTGGTGCACTGGATGAGTTCGCAGCCGATAAGCCCGCTTGCTGATGAGCAAATATTAGTGCAAAGCAACGGTATTGCCCAGTGGCTGAAAATGGCATTGGCCAGCACCGAAGATGGGCATCCTGGTATTGCTGCAGGCGTTCGCGTAGAGCTACCGAACCAGTTTGTGTGGCGTTTGTATCGGATGGTGTTAGGCCAGCAAATCCCGGCTTCATTGCCCTACGATAAAAATAATCTTACTTGGCGTATCTTGCGCCTATTACCTCGGTTAACCACTCCGGTATTTGCACCCTTGCAACGCTACTTAAGCGATGACGAGAATGGCCGCAAAAGTTACCACCTCGCTGCGCGTTTAGCTGATTTGTACGATCAATACCAAGTGTATCGTGCTGATTGGTTGCAGCATTGGAGTGAAGGCCGTGATGTGTTGAGCAAAGGTGCAGCAGTAGCCGGTGAGCACCCGTTAACTACAGAGCAATGTTGGCAACCAGCGTTGTGGCGAGCACTGCGTGCAGATTTGGCCGCGGAATCTGCGGGTATGGAGTTTTCTAGCCGCGCCGATGTGCATGATCAAGCGTTGAATTTACTGAAATCTGGTGACATAGCAGAAGCAGAGTTACCGGAGCGAGTGATTGTATTTGGTATTTCTTCATTGCCGAAACAAACGCTGGAACTTCTTGCTGCGCTGGGGCAGCACACCCAAGTATTATTAGCTGTATTGAATCCGTGTCGGCACTTTTGGGGTGAAATTGCCAGCGTGCGTGATGAAGCCCGCCGCAGAACGCGCAGTAATGGCCGGCAAGAGGCGAAGCCGGGCCTTCCGGAAGTACTGGATAGTGATGCGCTGTATTTACATGCACCAGCATTGTTGGCGAGTTTAGGAAAGCAGGCGCGGGATTATTTGAGCTTGCTGGAAGAGTTTGATCAGCCTGAACAGTATCAAACCTGGTTTAGTGCCCCGATTAATGTATTTATGCACCCGGCTACAGGCGAATATGCCGAGCAAGGGGAAGGGCCAACAGAGTTAGCCCAGTTTCCTTTATTACACCAGCTACAACAAGACATTTTCGATTTAAACCCACCGGCAACAGCGCAGAATAAACGTGCTTTGCAGGCCGGAGATGAAAGCTTAACCTTTCATCGTTGCCATAGCCGTCAGCGCGAAGTTGAAGTTCTGCAAGATAACTTATTGGCGGCGTTTGCTGCCGATGAAACTTTGCGCCCACGCGATGTAATTGTGATGACCCCCGATATCGCTGATTATGCGCCCCATATCAATGCCGTTTTTGGCCGCATTGAACGGGATGATTGGCGCTACTTGCCGTTTTCGCTTGCTGATCAGGCCAATCGTGGTCGCGTACCGATGCTTATCGCTCTTGAGTACTTATTATCGTTACCAGAACAACGTGTAACCTTGAACGAAGTATTTGATTTACTCGATGTGCCGGCCATTCAGCAGCGCTTGCAGTTGCAGCCGGCGGTATTACCGCAACTGCGCTTATGGCTTACCGAAGCCGGTGTGCGCTGGGGTATTGATGGTGAGCATCGGCAAGTATTTGCTTTGCAAGGCATGGGAGATGCCTACAGTTGGGCCTTTGGTATTGAACGCATGTTGTTGGGGTATGCCTTTGGGGAGCCATGCGTAAGCTCAGCAAACGAGTTAGCAGATGCTAGCTGGCACGAGCGTATGCCGTACGCTGAAATTGGCGGTTTAAGTGCGGCGGATTTGGGCCCAGTACTGCAGTTCATTCAACAACTAAAACGCTGGACCACCACCTTGGCAGCCCAACCATTGCGTAGTTTCGCAGATTGGCAAGCGTTGTTCAGCGGTGAAAATAATTTACTCGATACCTTCTTTTTGCCCGATAACGATGCCGATGAACGGTTATTTGTGCAGTTACAAGAAGCATTAGAGCGCATTGCTAGCGCGGTGGCAGCGGGTGATTTTAATGGCGAGCTCAGCCTGGCGGTGCTGCGTGATGCTTGGTTGGCAGAAGCTGACCAGAGCGGTTTAAGCCAAAAATTTATGGCAGGGAAAATTACTTTTTCAACCTTATTACCCATGCGCGCCATACCCTTTAAGCGGGTATATGTGTTGGGTATGAATGATGGCGAGTACCCGCGCAGCAAACGGGCAGATGATTTTGATTTAATGAGCAATGATTATCGGCCAGGGGATCGCTCGCGGCGTGATGATGATCGCTATTTATTCCTGGAAGCATTATTAAGCGCTCGTGAAGCATTGTACCTAAGTTGGATAGGCCGCAGTGATCGCGATAATACTGAAAAAACGGCGAGTGTTTTGGTGAATCAACTACGCGATTTGATTAGCCAAGGCTGGCATGGTGCTAACCAAGGTTCTAACAAAGAAACAGCGCCAGCCGAGCATGGGCCGTTAGCACTAATTACACATGATTATCCACTACAGCCGTTCTCACGTGCTTATTTTGACGGTACACAGCGCACCTATGCCCGAGAGTGGGAGCAACTGCACGCGGTACACGAAAAACCACTGGCAACCGCAGATACTAACCATTTACCAACCATGAGTGAGCTGCCAGAGTTAACGTTACCTGCGTTACAGCAATTTTTGCGTAATCCGGTGCGTTACTTTATTGCCGAGCGCTTTCGGGCTCGTGATTATCAAGATGAACTGATACTTGATGACAATGAACCTTTTGCATTGGATGGGTTACAAGCCTATTCATTGCGCAGTAAGGTGTTAGATCAACTGATGCATAATCCGCAGCGCTCGATTACGAGTGCTATTCAGAGTTTGCGAGCCGAGGGTGTGTTGCCGTTTGCTACCTTTGGTGCGCTTGCCGAGCAATCGATTCGTAGAGAAGTGCAAGTGGTATTGAGCAGAGTTGCCGACGATCAGCAAAATTGGCAGCCTGCCCAAGAGCCATTGCGTATAGAACTTCACCCATGTGGCTTAGCGCTGAGTGCAGAGCTAGACCAATATTATATTGCTGCGGCGGGCGAAGCTGCGTTAGTGCTGGCGCGGCCAACCGCGGTGCGCAATAAAGGGAAACCACGTTGGGAGAACTTGCTTGATGCATGGCTGCAACAATTGGTAGCGAATGCTGCTGGCCATGCTCTGCAAGTTTGGCAATACGGCCTCGATAGTAAAGTTGTGTTACCGGCAAAATCACAGCAAGAAGCGCAAGAGCAACTACAACAGTTGGTAACCTACTGGCAAGCTGGCTTGCAGCAACCATTGCCGTTAGCACGGAAAACCGCTTTTGCGCTGTTAGCAGAGAAGAAGCCATATGAAGTTGTAGCAACCTACGAGGGGAGTTTTAGCTTTGCTGGCGAGGTAAGCCATTCAGCTGAACTGGCACGCTATTTCCCAACTTATGCGGTGCTTGAGGAAGCCGGTTTTGCGGTATGGGCTGAACGGCTATACGGGCCCATTAGCAACAGTACGGAGGTTGAGCAATGATTCGCGATTTCCCACTGCAAGGTATGCGGCTTATTGAAGCGAGTGCTGGCACCGGCAAAACTTATACTTTAGCTGCTTTATACGTGCGTTTAGTGCTTGGGCATGGCGAGCAAAATACCCAGCCAGTGCAAGGCTTGGCGATGTTACCGCCACAAATTCTGGTGGTTACTTTTACGAAGGCCGCTACCGAAGAGTTGCGTGATCGGATTCGCCAACGCTTAGTAGCTGCAGCGCAAGTTTTTCGTGGTGAGTTAGCCGCCGATGCGGTTCTTGCCGAAATCGTTGCGGATTATCCACCACATATGCATCAACGTTGTGCGGCACAATTACAATTGGCGGCAGAATGGATGGACGAGGCAGCCATCTTTACCATTCACGGCTGGTGTCAGCGTATGCTGAGTGAGCATGCTTTTGATGCAGGTACTGCTTTTGCGCAAACAATGAATCACGATTTACGTGAGTTAAGCCTACAAATTGCCCGCGATTACTGGCGCTATTTTCTGTATCCCCTTACCGATAGCCGCATGCTTGCCGAGCTTGGTAGTATCGCGAGCAGCCCGGAAGCCTTATATCGCAGCGTGCAACCATGGTTGCGGGCGGAAGGTGGTAGTTTACAGTTCCAGGCAGCGGGAAATGATCTGCCAAAGGGGCAAGAACCTGGGCAAGTTGCGCATATTTTAGCGCAATGGCTGCAGCGCGTGGATAGCAAAAGTGCGCAAATTACCAGTGCGCTTGATATGGCATTTTTAGATACAGATGATGTAGAAAAACTTAGTTCAGGAAACCTTGGCAGCGCCGTGGCGGCTATTGATGCTGCTATCGAGGCTGAGCTACTGAATAAAAATAGTTATAAGGCTGAGAAATGGTTCGCAACAGAGCGCCCACAACTGCTGTTGTGGCAGCAGCATCCTGAGCTTTTTGATCCGTTAGCAAAAAGTAGCCAAGAGATTGTTGAGAAATTTTCTGCGGAAAAATTACTGGCGCGCACCAAAAAAGGGAAAGAGCCACCTGAGCATCCGTTATTTACCTTGTTTGCCGAACTCCTAGAGTTAATTCAACAACGCCCACAGGTGCGCTTGGCGGTATTAAGCCATGCAGCGGAATGGTTCGCAGCTGAGTTTACGGCACGTAAAGTGCAACGCGCAGAACTGGGTTTCGATGATCTCCTTACGCGCTTGCATGCAGCACTGCATAGCGATGGCGGTAGCGTATTAGCCGCCCGTATTCGTGCGCAGTTTCCCATGGCGATGGTGGATGAATTCCAAGATACCGATCCAATCCAGTTTGGTATTTTTCGGCAGGTGTATCCGGATGTGCAAACTAACGAATATGGGTTGGTGCTGGTGGGCGATCCCAAGCAGGCGATTTATAGCTTCCGGGGCGCAGATTTACATACCTACTTACAAGCGCGCGAATTAACCACTGGGCATCATTACAATTTGCCGAAGAATTTTCGTTCTACTGAAGCATTAGTTGAGGGTGTGAATGCCTTGTTTAGCCGAGCTGAGCAGCAGCCGCAAGGTGCATTTGGGTTTGCCCACGAGCAACATAACCCGCTGCCATTTTTGCCGGTAACCGCGGCTGGGCGCACAGGAAGTTTACTGGAACAGCAACAAGCAACGCCTGCGGTAAATTACTGGCTGGTTGATGAAGCGGCCAGCGAGCTGAGCAAAGGGGCTTATCAACAGCAAATGGCCGAAGCATGCGCGGATCGTATCGCTGGGCTTCTGAATGAGAGTGATTCCGGTGCTGCAGGGTTTGCAGCTGCGGGAGAATCTTTGTTACAGGCAATTACTCCCGCTGATATCGCTATTTTGGTTCGCGATCGCAATGAAGCTGCGATGGTACGGCAGCAGCTAAGTGCGCGTGGCTTGCGCTCGGTATATATGTCGGATAAAGATTCGATTTTTGCCACAGAAGAAGCCACTACTATGCTGAGCTGGCTACAAGCGGTGTATGCACCCGATAACGAAACGCGTTTACGCGCGGCGTTGATGTTGAGGTTATCTGGGCAAAGCGATGCGGGCTTGGCTGCATGGTTGGAGAATGAACAAGATTGGGAACAGGTTACCGATCGGGTGCGTGAGTTCCGCGATATTTGGCGTTACCAAGGAGTGTTGCCCATGCTACGCGCTTGGTTGCACTTCTTCGAGTTGCCACAGCATTGGCTGCAAGGTGATGAGGGTGAGCGAACACTTACTAACATGTTGCATTTAGCCGAGCTACTGCAGCAAGAAAGCGCGCACCGTGATGGTGAAACCGGATTATTGCGTTGGTTCGCTCAGCAACTTTCTGAAGCTAATAAAAATGAAGAACTGGTGCAGCGGTTAGAAAGTGATGCGGAACGTATCAAGGTAGTTACTATCCATAAATCGAAAGGGCTGCAATACAGCTTGGTGTTTTTACCCTTCATTTGCAGCTTTCGGGCGGTGAAAAAAGGCCAGCCCGTTCGTTTTCAAGCCGATGGGCGCATGGTGGTTGAGCTTGAACCCGACGATGAAGCTTTAGCGCGTGCCGATAATGAGCGGCTGCAAGAAGATATTCGTTTGTTATATGTTGCCTTAACCCGGCCTGTTTATGCCTGCTGGTTGGGGATTGCCGCGTATAAAGAAGGCACAGCAAAACACAGTAAAATTGAGCGCAGCGGCTTAGGTGCTTTACTTGGGTTACCCGAAAAACCCTCGGCGGCTGATTTAAAAACCGCATTAGCGGAGCTGCCTTGGCGTGCGGAAGCGCGCCCCACGCTGGCGCACTTTAGCGGTAACGCAGATGAATTTGTACCACAGCAAGCAGAGCGGTTAGCAGCGAAGGTACTGCGTGAACACTGGTGGATTGCGAGTTATTCAGCACTACGCATAGGTGCCACGGTAGGTGGGGAAGCACCGGATACAGCCGTGCATGAACAGTATCAGGATGATGATGAGCTGCCGAACGAGGCGATATCTACCCAGCCACTTGCTGGTATTCATGCCTTCGCGCGCGGAGCCGCTGCCGGTACATTTTTACATTCGTTACTCGAGTATGCTTGCGAAACACGCTTCGCAGAAACAGCTAGCGCTGAAACCAAGCAATGGCTAGAACGTAGGTTAACTCTGCGCGGATGGCAGGAGCACTTGGATGCAATTCACGGCTGGCTGCAAGAAATGGCTACGGTGCAATTGAGCACTAGCGTGCAATGCTTGGCAGAACTACCCAAAGCGGTTTCGGAAATGGAATTTTGGCTGGCCGTAAACACCGTGCGCGCTGGCGATTTGGATGCGGTAATTCGCCGCCATGTGTGGCCAGGTATTGCTCGCCCTGAGTTACTTGATGAAACACTAAACGGCATGCTGAAAGGCTTTATTGATTTAACCTATGTGGATAGCGAAGGCCGGTATTGGGTATGTGATTACAAATCAAACTGGTTAGGCGCGGATGAGAGTGCATATGGTGCTGCGGCAATGCAAAAAGCAATGCTGGAAAAGCGCTACGATGTGCAGGCTAGTTTGTATTTATTCGCTTTGCATCGTTTATTGAGCGCGCGTATACCAGATTATCGCAGCCGTATGAGTGAGTATTTAGGCGGTGCTATGTACTGGTTTATTCGCGCCCCCAAACAAGGGCAGTGTATGGTGCAGCCACCCATTGAACTGCTACTCGAGCTAGATGCGCTATTTGCTGATAACGATACTCGCCACACGCCAACTCAATCAGGGTTACAGGGGGCTAAGAATGAACAATAGTTTAGCAACCGTACAAAGCTGGTTGCACGAAAAAGTGCTAGCTCGTGAGCTCCGGCCGATTGACGTTGAGTTGCCTGCTGTTCTACAAAAGCTCTCTCCAGAGCAAGGTGAGCACGCTCCGGTATTAGTGTTGTTGTGTGCGCTGGTAAGCCACCAATACGGCCGTGGCCACAGTTGCTTGCGGCTTAATGAGGTATGCGCGGAGCCTACGAATCAGCTCGGAATTGATATCGAATCTGGGAGTGCTATTCGGGATTTGTTAAACATTGATAGTGTGGATAGCGCACTGGCAGCAAGTGATTGGGTAGAGCACCGTGAAACAGGTGAATTATCTGTACAAAAACCATTGGTACGGTGCGCAAACCATTTATATCTGGCACGGTTATGGAAGGCTGAGCAACAGGTAGCGCAAGCGATTGCCAAGCGCATTACCAAGCAGGTGCCCAGCGCACAACTTGGTGAATTATTGCAACGGGTATTCGCAGCTGAATTAGAAGAAAATCAGCATGATATTCATTGGCAAAGTTTAGCCTGCGCTATGGCTGTGCAGCGTCAGTTCACTATTATTACTGGTGGGCCAGGTACCGGTAAAACCACTACCGTAGTGCGATTGTTGGCAATTTTGCTGCAAAGTGGCGGAAGTGATTTGCGGATACGCTTAGCCGCACCTACCGGTAAGGCTGCAGCGCGGCTTACCGAATCTATTGCTGGCGCAATTAACCGTTTACCAGCAGCAATGCAACAGGGTATTCCTACGGAAGTAGTAACCTTGCACAAGTTGCTTGGTGCAAAACCATTTCGGCGATCATTTAAGCATAACAGCCACAGGCCGTTGGCCGCGGATGTAGTAGTGGTGGATGAAGCCTCTATGGTAGATGTAGAAATGATGGCGAGCTTAATGGCGGCGTTACCGGCGAATGCCAAGCTTATTTTACTGGGCGATAAAGACCAGCTGGCCTCTGTGGAGGCTGGTTCCGTACTGGGTGATTTGTGCAGAAATGCGGAGCTAGGCAATTATTTGCCCGAAACATTAGCCCTGCTGGCGCCATATGCTCCTGCGCAGATACAAGATTATGGTGCCAGCAACAACAAGGTTGCGGCGGGCCCGAGTATTTATAACCAAGCCACGGTAATGTTGCGCAAAAGCCACCGCTTCGGTGAACGTTCAGGCATTGGTAACTTGGCTCGTGCTGTAAATGCTGGAGCAAGTGAAACCTTAGCACTCTTCGAACGATTTGCGGATATTGATTTGCTGGTTACAGCAAACAACAACAGTAGTGAACTAAAGCAGTTAATCGTGGCAGGATACCGAGCGTATTTACAGCTGGCCAAACAGAGTGATGCGGTTATTGCCGAAGAATCGCCATTAAACGCCCGTGATCAATGGGCCAAGCAGGTATTGCAAGTACACCGAAGCTTTCAGCTGCTGGTGGCATTGCGCAAAGGTAATTGGGGTGTGGCGGGTTTAAATCAGCATATCGCTGAGTGGCTGCAACGCGCCGGCCTTATAGAGCGCAGTAAAGGTTGGTATGTAGGTAGGCCCGTGTTGGTGCAGCGCAATAACTACACCTTAAATCTGATGAATGGTGACATTGGCATTACATTACTTGATCCACACACAGGTAAACTGCGCGTGGTGTTTGAGCAAGCCGACGGCGGCGTGCGGTGGGTATTACCGAGCCGGCTCAGCGATGTAGAAACGGTGTTTGCACTTACGGTACATAAATCGCAAGGCTCGGAATTTAAACACACGGTAATGGCCCTACCCGATGAGTTGAATCCGTTACTTACCCGGGAGTTGGTGTATACCGGTATTACTCGCGCCAGTGAACATTTTACTTTAGTTACGCCTAGGCAAGCGATTTTTGCGGCCGCGGTGCAGCAACGTGTGGTGCGCAGTAGTGGTTTGTGAAATGATCGCGCGCTAAAAATAAAACCCCGAGCAACGTTACCGCAGCTCGGGGTTCTACAACTAGCAATTATAAGTGCTTGAGCACGTGCTCGGCAGCGCTTACTTCGAAAGCCTGTGGGCCTTCAACAAATAAGTTGGTTACCACACCATCACGAATAATCATGGCAAAGCGTTGTGTGCGAACACCGCCAAATGCACCCGTATCCATGGTTAGGCCAAGCTTTTCGCTCCAACCAGCATCACCATCCGATAACATGGTTACTTTGTTATTTACATTCAATGAGTTCGCCCAAGCTTGCATTACAAAAGCATCGTTGGTGGCTAGGCAATACAAGCCGTTTACGCCTTTTGCTACAAATTTATCGGCATGTTCAACATAGCCCGGTAAGTGCTGTTCAGAGCAGGTAGGGGTGAATGCACCAGGAACAGCAAATAGCACGTGCGTGCCTTTCGCAAACTTCTCTGCGGGATCAAATTGTTCGGTACCGATTGTGCCTTTGGTACTTAGCGTACCCGCTGGTATCTTATCATTTTCGTTTATCATGAAAGCCTCATTTGATTAAAAATCACTGGTTTGCACCAGTTACATGCCACACTCGTTTACGCAGTAACTCACGATATGGCTCAGATTCAGGATTATCATTAAACCAGAGATCGAGTGTTTGCAAAAACTCTGGGTGTTGCCGAACATTTGGTAGTATCCGGTTGATTTCTTTTACCACGGCTCTACCCCATGCCGTATTAGTACAGCCTATTGCACCTAAAACGTGCTGCCCTTGAGTTTCGGCAATTTCTAAAAAAGCCAAATCAGTAGCTTCGTTTTCGGCGATATCGAAATTATGCAGAATTTGATAATCGATAGTGTAATCAATACGCTCTGCTTTAATCATAGCTAAAATAGCGACCGTTGCATTTTCACCAGTGTGGGCCACCCGCGTAACATCGCTTTGCACTGCTTGGTCTACAATGTTCTGCACGGCGGGGTAATGCCGCCCATCGGGGTAGCCGAAGCGAAATTCGCGATCGGTAATTAAGCTTGCTAAGCGCACCGGATTGCCGTGGCGCTCTTGTATGATCAATGCCTTTTCTTTGGTGGTGATAATGCCATGTGGGTAATAAAAATGCGTAGGTTCTGTTTGTACGGTATCGCTTGGTGTTGGGCTATAAATCATGCAAGGAAAGCACTGATCTACTTCCTGTTCAAATTTTTGCCGAATGCGTGTTTGTGGTAATACAACTCGGCTACTTGCTAGCTCTGGTAATTGTTCATCTATGATATCCATGAGCACGTCACATATACCCTTTCCAGAATGCGAGCCGTTGATGATATGAAAGGGAGGTGCGGTGTTAATAACCCAATTCAGTGTTGCGATATCACTTGCCTCTTGCGCTTTAACAGGCACCGTTTGGTGCAGCAGGATGCTGATAATGAATACAAGCAATGCCAATTTTTGCGCCAACATTTGTTTGCTCATGTGTTGCGTACCTTGCGCTGCTCTTTTGGGTTTACTCGTGGCACTCATTTATTGCCAGAGCGCGGATAGAATTCACTCTGAAAAAAAACTGCTGTAAATGCGCTTTACCGTGCTTATGATAATATACTCACAAAATTACAATAAGGATAACCATTATGGCATCACCTAACTGGAAAGCAGTGGAAGCTAACTATAAAAATCAACTTCGCTTTGGTAACACTATCTTTTTAGGCGTGTTTTTCATTGCCGCAATTGCGGGAGCGATTTGGATTGAACAGATGCCCAAGTGGATTCCGTTAACGGTTGCGGCCCAATTGTTTATTCTGTGGTTTATTCTGTTTGTATTCTGGGCGCCTGCTCGCGCACGTGTAACAAGCTATGCACTAGAACCTGAAGTTGTGAGTTTTCGGGTTGGGGCACTTTGGCATCGCGAAACGGCCGTTACCCATAATCGGCTTCAGCATATTGAAATAGAACGCGGGCCTGTGGAGCGTATGCTGGGTTTATCAAGCCTAAAACTGTATACCGCTGGAGGGATTGGTTCAGATCTTACGATTCCAGGTTTAGCGCCCCACGTAAGTGAAGCAATTCGGGATAATTTGATCGCGAAAATTCGCCAAGAAGAATTGCAAGATGCAGCAATTACCGATGCTACGGAAACGGCCAACACTAGCGAAGCCCCGGTTAGTAATGCGCACGAATCTACCGCTACTGTTGCAGAAAGTAGGCAAGAAAACGCAATGCAAGGTGAGGATAAAACGCTATGAGCCCAACTATCGCCTGGCAGCGGTTACCGGTTATTGCGCTCATTTTCTTTTTCCTCAGTAGCCTACGCCTTACCGCGAAACATGCTTACAACGCGCTACCTGCCTTTGTGGCTATTTTTGTGGGCCTTCGCAGCATGCTGCAATATTGGCCGTACGCATTATTGGCGTTGATCATCATACTTTTAATCACCACAGTGCTGCGCTATCGGCGCTTTAGTTTTGCTCTTGAGCCAGAGCGTATTCGGGTGCGCGAAGGGGTATTTAGCAGAGTAGAGCTGAACCTTGATTACGAACGCATTCAACAGGCGGATATTCGCAAACCAATTTGGTTTAAACCGTTTAATTTAGCTATTTTGCAGTTGCAAAGTGCCGGGAGTAAAGGCTCGGAAGTAGAGGTGGCGGGGTTGCCCGTGCAATTAGCTGAGCAACTGCAATACGATATTCTGCAAGCCACCAAAGCAGTTGCCGATGAATCGGGTGAGGCGGCAGCAATCGGCAATGCCAGTGCTGATTTTGAACTGCAATTACCGCATACAGAAATTTTGCGGGTGGGCTTGATTCAAAATGCCTTAATAGTGGCCGGTGTGCTATTGGCCTTATTGTTCTCGAATCAAGTTGTAAGCACCTTTGTGGTGGAGTGGGTAGAAGGTTTTGTTGCAGGTTACGCCTCAGCATGGCAAGGCGTAATGATATTAATCGGCTTTGGGATAGCGGCATTAATGGTATTAATGTTCGCTGCGGTACTGTTTTATTTCAACCAATACTATCGTTACCATTTACGCAGAGTGGGCGATCGAGTTGCCTATACTGCTGGGTTAATTACCCATCTTTCGCGCAGCTTCCGCATGCCGAAACTGCAATTGGTAGAGTTTCGCCAAGGGCTTGTAGCGCGGCTATTAAGGCGCAGCCAAATGCGCATACTACAGGCGGGCGGCATTAACGATAAAGCTGAAGGGCGCTTTACGGTACCAGTACTGAATATCCATAATAAAGCACTGGTGAGTAATGATTTAAAGTTGCCAACGGCAAAATGGCAGCGCGTAGGCGGATGGATTATTCCGCGCTATTGGCTAATTCCTAGTTTGGCTGCCGGCTGGTTGATTGATCTGTGGGCAGCACCACTAGTATTTTTCGTGATGTTGCTATTACGTTGGTTATGGTGGCGCAATCTAGGTTGGTATTTTGATGGTAATTGGATAGCGGTGCGGCAGGGCTTGTTTGGCTGTACTGAGCGCTTTGCACCAGCTGCGAAAATGCAACGTATTACGCTGTTATCGGGGCCCATTCAGCGTAGGCTTGGTTTTTGTGGCGTAAAAATCTATACCGCGGGTGGTGCGTTAACCTTGCCGTGGTTGCGCAAGGCCACCGCCGATAAAGTTTATGCGGAAATGCTTGCGCTTACTGCGAACAATAATAAGCGCTGGATGTAGTGCTGGATAAAGCGCCGGATGCAGCGCACTTGGCGCTACTTCCAATATTGCTCGAGGGTAATGTTGCCGGGTTTGCGTTTTAAATTAATGCGTAAATCACGTTCAGCAAGTACGCTGCGAGCATCGGTGATCATGTTTGGGTTACCACATAGCATGATCTGCGCGGTATGGTTAATCGCAATCCCGGTGGCGAGCTCAAGGCTACCATCAGCGATAAGCGCAGGAATGCGCCCGGGTAGATAGGTGCTGGAGCTTTTGCTGCCAATCGGGCGGTTAATATCCTCGCTAACTGTGCTACCGATGTTGCCACTTAATACGGGCTGATAAACAAACTGAGTGGGATGCTCGCGCTGTAGATTTCGCAGCCACTGTTGATAACCTAAATCGTGCTCATGGCGCACACCGTGCACCACCACAATACGTTGGTAACGTTGCCACGGCTCGGTGGTTTTCAATATAGAGATGTAAGGGCCTAAGCCGGTACCTGTAGCAATCAGCCACAAGCTATCGGCATCAGGCACATGCTCAAGCATGAAGAAGCCGCTGGCTGTTTGGCTCAGTTGCAGAGGCTCTCCGGCTTGCATTGCTTGCATGCGCGGAGAAAATTCGCCTCCGGGCACTGCGGCGATATAGAACTCTAGGGTTTCTTGCTGAGGTGCGTTTACCATGGAGTATGCGCGATGCGTAAGCAAGGGTTCGCTAGTAGGAATAATGGCTGTATCGTTACTTTCGGTTAACGAAGGCAAAGCCAGCCGCACATATTGTCCGGCACGGAATTCGAGAGGCGCTGCAGGTTTTATTTGTAAACTAAACAAATGCTCATGCCACTGCGTATTGTTAATAATGGTTCCGTTCATCCAAGCTGCCATAATACCCTCGGTGGCCTAACTAATTTGATGTGTGCATGAAAAGCGAAATGAATACTACTATAAATGATACGCAAGCTCAGCAAAATCAGCCTATTCTGTTTGGCGATTGTAGTTGGCTGCCTTGGCACTATGTTGCCAAAGAAGGTTTCACCTTGCGTGGTTTAAGAACCGTGCCAAGGGGGTTGCCTGTTCTCCATTTTATTCATGGCAACAGCTATTCGGGGTTAACCTATTTGCCTTTGTGGCAGCAGCTGGCTCCCTACTTCGATATTTTCTTACATGATGCGCAAGGCCATGGTGATAGTGAGCATGGTGGCAAATTTGTAGGGTGGCAGCGCTCAGCAGATTTAGCTCGTGAGGCTTGGGCAGGCTTCGCGCCCGAATATGCGAGTGTGTTGAAGATTGGTATGGGGCATAGTTTTGGTGGCGCACTCACTAGCTTAATGAGTGTGGCGAATCCGCACATGTTTTCGCAATTGCTGTTGTTAGATCCGATGCTATTTCCGCAACCCATGATTCGTTGGGCAATGCCACTTGGCAGTATTGGCTTGAACCCGATTGCGCGTAAAGCCCGCCGTAGAAGAATGTTATGGCCAGATAGAGAAACAGCGCTTACTAGTTTACGCGGCAGAGGGATGTTTCGTGGTTGGCACGAAGATGCGTTAGCGGCGTATGTAGATCATGCTATGCACGATTCTACAGAGGGCCGAGCGTTGAAGTGTTTGCCAGAAAGAGAGGCAGAAGTTTTTAGCAGTTATATTCGTAAGCTATGGCCGCAACTGCGGCAGGTAGAAGCACCTACTCACAGCTTCATTGGTAGTGATACTTACCCATTTTTACATCGCTCAATGGCGGATTGGCAACAGGCCCACCCTGAACTGAATATCACCAGTATGCAGGGCGGCCATTGTTTTATGCAGGAAAACCCAGTAGTTACTGCGCAGGAAATTCTTGCGGCAGTGGCTCACCAATACACGCCGAAAGCGTAGTAAGAAGCTTTCGTTCAACTACGTTGATTTCGCCATCATGCTGCGCGCATGCTACCCAGGCTTTTACCATGCGCTCTTTCTCGGTTACCGACCATTGATCAATGCGATCTAAGGCATCGGATAAATCACCAAAGCTAAACGCTTGGCGCGCAAAAGGCTTTAAGCTGCGGCCAAAATTTTCTGCCGCAGCGGTAAAAGCGGCAAGTGCGTTGCTTTCATCTTTATGACCATAAAAAGCTAATACCGATAGCGTATATTCTGCATCGGATTGTTTGCGAATGTTCACTTTTGGCACGCGTTTGTTGGGTTCAAATTCGGCCTGCACATATCGTTGAATCATCTGCAATAAACACCATTCGTATAATGAAACTTGGGTATCCGCTGCTACCAACTGATCCAGAGTAGCAAGCATACCGTGCGCATCGGCCTTAGATAATGATTTCAGCGCAGGTACCGCGAGTTCAATAAGTGGCAAGCGTTCTTCTAGTGGCATGTTATTGATTTGCGCAAAATCTTGCTCGGTTCGTTCCGCTAATGTGCTGCCGTGTTGTGCTACTACCAAGTTTAATTGTTGCTCACGAATGCTACTTTCGCTGCTTAATGCCATAGCAAATACGAAGGCTTCAGCGCCCTCTATTTGGCGCACTTCAGTGCGCATAGCGTTATGTTTTTGCTCCGCTTCTGAGGCATCATTTGGCTGTTCGCTAGGAGTTCCGGTATCAGCGTATTGATTCGCCGAGCTTTGCGCAGACCCGCTACCCAATATACCGCCAACGGCGATAGTACCAAGCGCACCAGTAAGCATTTGTTTTGCTTTCTCGGCTTGATTTTGCGCTTTCTGTTCGGCTTCTATTTCGCTTTTGAGTTCCTGAGCTGGGTTGGCGCGATAAGTACCATCCCAGTTCGGGCGAATGCGCTTTATGCGCTTGTTTAATGGTGGATGCGTAGAAAAAAGCGATACTGCTTTACTCACTGCTTGGCCAAAAAACAAATGCGAAGCTTCGTCGGCATTTTTACTTGCCACTTGGCTGCCAGCAATTTCGCCACCGGCACCTGAAAGAGCACCAATTTGCTCTAACGCACCACCAATGCCATCTGGGTTGCGAGTAAATTGTACCGCAGATGCATCGGCAAGGTATTCGCGCTCACGGCTAACCGCCGCTTTGATAATATTGCCGAACAATACGCCAATGGCGCCGATAATGAGTAAGCCTAGCCCTAAAATGGGCAGCGGATTTTTATCATTACGGCGGCTGAAGGCGCCCGTGCGCAAGAGAATATAGCCGGCGTGGGAGATAAATAAAATACCGTTCAGAATTGCCATAATGCGAATGTTCATACGCATATCGCCATTCAATATGTGGGCAATTTCATGAGCGATTACGCCCTGTAATTGATCCCGAGTAAGGTTTTCAACACAGCCTCGGGTTACGCCAATTACTGCGTCTCGCGGCGAGTAGCCAGCGGCAAAGGCGTTAATTCCTTGTTCTTGCTCTAACAAGTACACCGGTGGCACGGGCATGTTGGCGGCAATCGCCATTTCTTCCACCACATTTAGCACTTTGCGCTCAACTGGGTCGCGGCTGTCCGGCGATAAGCGCCTGCCACCAAGGCTTTCAGCAACAATTTTACCGCCACCTTTTAGCCGATACCATTTAAACAATACCGCTAAGCTAATCGCCGATAGGGTCATGCCCATTGCGGCCAAAATGATATCCCACTGCAATAAATAGCTAGTTGCTGGTTCGGTAGTTGTGGTGGTGTTGTACATCTCAACGCCGCCCGTGAAGGCCGCGACAAGAAAGCCGGTAAGCACCATGAGTGCAATAACAGCTATGCCGAATAGTACAATCAGTAGCCGGGTATTGCGCCTGGCTACTGCTTGGTGTTCAAAGAAACTCATTGCAGACATTTAGAATTTCACTTTTGGCGCTTGTTGAATGGCTTCACGATCTTCGAATTGTAATAAGGTAGCATCCTGGCTATGACCAAATACGCCGGCAAATACTACAGGCGGGAATGATTGGCGATAGGTGTTGTATTCCATTACCGAATCATTAAAGGCTTGCCGCGAGAACGCTACTTTATTCTCGGTGCTTGTAAGCTCTTCGCTCAGTTGCATCATGTTCTGGTTCGCTTTCAAATCTGGGTAGGCTTCCATTACCACGTTCAAGCGGCCTAACGCGCTACCAAGAGCACCCTCTGCACCGGCTAATTGGCCCATTGCGCCAGCATCACCTGGGTTTGCTGCTGCTCCTTTTAGTGCCGAAGCTGCTTGGTTACGAGCTGCTACTACTGCTTCTAAGGTTTCGCGCTCGTGCTTCAGGTAAGATTTTGCGGTTTCTACAAGATTAGGAATTAAATCGTAACGACGCTTCAGCTGCACATCAATTTGCGCAAAGGCATTTTGGAAGCGATTACGCAGCGTTACGAGTTTGTTGTATATGCCGATTCCATAAAGAACAATAAGAATCAGTACTGCAATTAAAATCCAAAGCGAGATATCCATAACATGCCCTTGTGTGAGTTAAATTCCGAATGTTGTTCATGAAGTGTATGTTATAGCATGGATTTTAGCTGCTAAAAATAATCAGCGTATGGGTTAAACACGCAAACTTTGTGGTAACACTTGCAAAAGTGGTGTTTTTCCCACTTTCGGTGTAATTTATGTTGCACTTCAATCTTTAGAAACTTACCCATAACTTACTAATAAGTGCGCCTATGTCGAACGTTAGTGGAAACCTTTTTATAATTGCTGCCCCGAGTGGTGCCGGCAAATCGAGCATGATTAAAGCCCTGCTAGAGCGTTATGCGAATGGCTCAATGCAAGTATCCGTAAGCACCACTACGCGGAAACCGCGACCAGGCGAGATTGATGGTGAGCACTATCATTTCGTTTCTGAAGAAGAATTCTTACAGCAAGTAGAGAACCATGAATTTTATGAATGGGCCAAGGTGTTTGACCATTATTACGGCACCTCGCGCAAGGTTATTGAAGATACACTGGCAAGTGGTGTAGATGTATTTTTAGATATCGATTGGCAAGGCACGCGGCAAGTAAAAGCTGCGTATCCTGGTGTGCATACCATTTTTATCTTACCGCCATCGAACGAAGAGCTGGAACTGCGCTTGCGCAAACGCGGACAAGATAGCGACGAAGTGATCGCGAAGCGGATGGCAAAAGCACAACACGAGATGTCGCACTATGCGGAGTTTAGCTACTTAATTGTGAATCAAGATTTCCAAGAATCGGTGAATAATCTCGAGCATATTGTGATGAGCCAACGCTTGCGGCGTTCGAAACAGCAAATTCGGCACCGTGAAATCCTCCATGATCTGCTCCATGAAGAATAAAATCCTTTATAAAACAAATGTATGAGCAATAGATCTTGGCGGATCCAAAGCTTTGCAGTACACTATTTGCCCTTTCGAGAGAAATAGTTTCAATTTTGCGGAGTAATACATGGCACGGGTAACAGTTGAAGAAGCAGTTTCACGCATTGGCAACCGGTTTGATCTGGTTCTTGTAGCAGCACGTCGTGCACGACAAATCGCTAGCTACGGTAAAGAGCCATTGGTACCTACCACCAATGAAAAAGCTACCATTATCGCCTTACGCGAAATTGAAGCCGGCCTTATCGACGCGCGTCGCTTAGATCAAGACGATAAAGCAGAGCAATACGCACAAGATGAAGCTGAAGTAGCAGCAATGGCTGCACTGAAATCGAACGAAATCGAGGAGTAATCGATTTTATCAGCGGGAGCAATCGGCTCCCGCTATTGTTTTTCCCATTGGCAATTTGTTTGTTTCCCCTTATCCTCTCTGTTATACCTTATATATAACCAATTTATAAGAAACTGATAGTTCTGCTAATCATGAAGAAGTGAGAGCGCTGTAGTGTATCTTTTTGAAGGTTTGCGCACATTAACTGAGGCTTATCTGCCCGCTGAGCAAGTAACCCGTATCGAACAAGCATTTGTGGTTGCCTTCGATGCTCATGGTGAGCAAAAACGCCAAAGTGGTGAACCCTATATTACCCATCCGGTAGCTGTAGCCTGTATGCTTGCGGAAATGCGTCTCGACCATGAAACTTTGATGGCGGCGTTACTCCACGATGTAATCGAAGACACTCCTGTTACCAAAGAAGATTTAGCTGAGCAATTTGGCCCTACCGTGGCCGAGCTGGTTGAGGGTGTTTCGAAGCTCGATAAACTGCAGTTTGATAGCAAAGAAGAACATCAAATTGAGAACTATCGCAAAATGATTATGGCGATGGTGCAAGATATTCGGGTGATTTTGATCAAGCTCGCCGATCGTACCCATAACATGCGCACCATTGGCTCACTGCGGCCAGACAAACGCCGCCGAATTGGCCGCGAAACCCTCGAGATCTATGCTCCCTTAGCGCACCGCCTTGGTATTCACAATATCAAGAATGAGCTGGAAACTCTCGGTTTTCACGCACTGTATCCGTGGCGCGCAAAGTTGCTTGATAGCCAAGTGCGTAAAGCGCGCGGCAATCGCAAAGCGTTACTCGAACGTACTCATGATGAATTGATTTCACGGCTGAGTGAAATGCAGATTTCCGCTCGTGTATACGGCCGTGAAAAGCACCTGTACAGCATTTATAAAAAGATGTTGAATAAAGAATTAAAATTTACCCAGGTGATGGATATCTATGCTTTTCGAGTGGTAGTGAATTCCGTGGATACTTGCTATCGGGTGCTAGGCGCGGTGCATAATCTTTATAAGCCCATTGAAACGCGCTTTAAAGATTACATTGCGATACCGAAATCAAATGGCTACCAATCATTGCATACATCCTTGAAAGGCCCGCATGGGGTGCCGGTAGAAATCCAAATTCGTACCGAAGAGATGGATTTAATGGCGGATCGCGGAGTTGCTGCGCATTGGCTGTATAAGGATATTGAAGATAGTAGTACTACTGCGCAAGTTCGAGCGCAAAAATGGATGCAGAGTTTAATTGAGTTGCAGCAAAGTGCAGGTAATTCATTTGAGTTTATTGAGAATGTTAAATCTGATCTCTTCCCAGATGAAATTTATGTGTTTACCCCCGACGGCCGCATTATTGAGTTGCCACAGGGTGCTACGCCGGTTGATTTTGCTTACGCGGTGCACACTGATATCGGCAACACCTGTATTGGTGCGCGGGTAAACCACAAAGCCTACTCCCTTAGTAAGCCGCTAGAAACTGGGCAAACCGTTGAAGTTCGTACGGCGCCCGGTTCGCGGCCGAACATAGCTTGGCTAAACTTTGTGGTAACCGGCAAAGCGCGTTTAAAAATCCGCCAATTTTTGAAGAATCAAGAATCTGATGAAGCGCTGATACTAGGCGAACGTTTATTGCGCGCAGCTTTGGGCTCGATCAGTATGGATGACATCAATGATGCGGAATTTACGCGCGTAGCGCATGAATTAAAGCGCGATGATAAAGCATTGCTATTACGCGATATTGGCCTCGGTAACTTAATGAGTGTGGCGGTAGCGCGGCGGTTAATTGATGATGAGCAGCGTTTGCAAGCTGCAACAGGTGATGATGAGCGCGGGCGCAGTTTGGCAATTAAAGGTGCAGATGGCCTACTGTTGAGTTTTGCTAAATGCTGCCGGCCAATTCCGGGTGATGATATTATTGCCCATGTGAGCCCCGGCCGTGGTTTAGTAATACACCGCCGTGAGTGTAAAAATGTGCGTGGCCACGAAGAAGAACCAGGGCGTTATTTCCCTGTACAGTGGGATAATAAGCCTGATTCGCAGTTTGTTTCTGAAATTCGTGTGGAAATTGTGAATCATCAAGGAGCCTTGGCGCGGCTAACACAAGCCATTGCTCGCACGGGATGTAATATTCACGGCCTAAAAACTGAAGAAATTGATTCCACCATCTACTATATTGATGTAGCTCTTACCATTAATGATCGCAAACACCTTGCCGATGTAATGCGGCAGATTCGTAAAATGCCCCATGTTCAGCGGGTTTCTCGTTTAAGGAAGTAAGATGTCGAAAGTAATTATTGCTACCGATCAAGCACCGGCAGCAATCGGAACCTATTCACAGGCAATTAAGGTAGGCACCACAGTATATTTATCGGGGCAGATTCCACTGGTACCAGCCACAATGGAAATGGTATCTGATGATTTTCGTGCTCAGGCACAGCAGGTGTTTGAGAACCTTACAGCAGTTTGTGAAGCCGCTGGTGGTGAGTTGCAAGATATGGTGAAGGTACAAATTTACCTAACTGATTTAAGCAACTTTGCTGTAGTGAACGAAGTAATGGCAGCGCACTTCCGTACGCCTTATCCTGCGCGTGCAGCGATCGAAGTAAAAGGATTGCCAAAAGGTGCGCAGATTGAAATTGATGGCGTGATGGAGTTACCCAATACGAATTGATGGTAAAGCCAGCATCCGCAACGATTGAACCTAAAAACCAGCACTGCTGGTTTTTTATTTTGTGCTTTACGCAATGCTTACGGAATAGAGTAGTACAGCCGCCCGTTATCTAAGTGTCATTTATCATAACGGGAGGAAATGACGATGAAAACGACTAAGACATTTGTGTTGAAACCATCGCTACTGGCGTTAGCTGGTATATTCTCACTAGGTTTAGCTACTGCAACTGCTTTTGCAGAGGATACGGATACCGATACTGAAGCAGAAAACGAGGTGGAAGTTACTGTAAATGCTAACGCCGAGTTTGGCTTAAGCGTTGCAGCTGCCGCGCAACAGGCGGAAGAAGATGGCGAATCTGTATCAGCAGCGGTACTAGCCGTGATTGGTGCAGGTGCTGAGCGCGGGCAACAAGGCGCTGAGCAAGGCCTAAAAAGAGCGGCACAAGCGCGAGCTCGCGCTGAGTTGCTAGCGGAAGGAGCCGCAGAAACTGGCCAGCAAACCGGTGAGCAAGCAGGCCAAGAAACCGCAGCTTTAGCTCGCAATACGGCTGGTGAAGTTCGCTCAGTAATGGCTGGCTTAGTTCGCTCGGAAGCGAATGCTAACGTGGGTGCTACGGTTAGCTCAGAAGTAGCGGGCCAAGTTGGCGCTACTGTTTCGAACACTGTTCGAGCCACGGTAAATGAATCGGTGCGCGAGAATGTTCGAGATACTGTGCGTGGCCGAGTTCGCGG